>PSRH01000270.1 GCA_003175915.1 Candidatus Melainabacteria bacterium
TGAAAATGATCGCGGCAATTATAGTGATTTTTTGCTTCAGCGTTTTCATTTTGGTTTCGCCCTCTAAGGCTGTAAGTTTAGCAAGTGATATCATATGCAGTACCGTATTACACACGGCCCTCGTCCGACAAATTATGGTGCGGATTTGATTGGTGGGTGCCTAAATCGTTAGAGTCCCCTGTAGGTGGCGGTTCGGCCATTGCTACCGCAGTGGGCTGGACGGTTTCTGAACCGGTGGGGTTGAGACGGTCTGAAACACCTGTACTTCCCGATTCTCCCGAAAGCGGGGGTGCCTCAAAAGCGTATTGATTTCCTTGATTGACGTCGGCAACCGGCATAACCGACTCTCTGCCGTTGCCGCCTTCGTTCAACTCAGTTGCTTCTGAATTACCTTCGCCGGTAGGACCCATGGCAACAGTTAAGCCGCCATTTGTCGGGTTTATCGGATTGGAATCTTCAAGAGCGACAACCTCATGATCATCATTTATCTCTCCCGGTGGCAGATCAAGGTCGCTGCCGGTAAGGGAAGCAACGCGCTCGCCGCGCTCGCGGGTCGGACCCTGACCGGGATTGGCATCAGTCGGCAAAGGCTCTTCGTCAACTTCGTCGACGGCTTCAAGCGGGGGAGCCTCGGCCGAGACGAGCATCTCCGGATTCTCTCTGCCTCCGGAACGATGATGATCACGCCCTGGCATTTCGTGGTGAGTATCGGGCTGGTGATGATCGCCCTCTGCTCCGGCAGCCATCGGGCCTGCAGCGCTCTCATCTCCGCCGCCACCACCATCGCCACCGCCGCCACCACCCATCATCTGCTGACCAAGTTGAGTGGCTGCCTGATAGGCCTGAGCGGGATCGAAATTCCAGGGATTCATGGGCACATAGAACATCAGCCCGAGCAAGCAAGTAAATACAGCGACTTCCCACTGCAAGTCAAACTGTCCACCCTTTTCGCTGACGTAAATCAATCTCTGGGTCATAATCGCCAGGATCACCATCCAATAGAAGCGCCACAATGCCAACATGATTACGGCATTGGCCCAGTTGCCGAAGACCGTTCGGAAGAGGCGGCCCTGCACAGTCGGCCAGGCAAAGAAGGCGGCCGAAAGCGGTCCGAGTAGGTAGAGGTAACACATATAAACGAGCTGGAAAGCAGTCAAAACGATGATTGCCAGCGAGAAAATATCCATCGCCCCGTTGAACATCGTTTGCAGGGAGTTGCTGCCCCAGGATAGGCGCTCGTCGGAAGCGTCGGCCTCTTCCTGGAGGGCCTCTTCGCCATCGCCCGGTTGCGTGTCGCCGGTTTGCTGATTGCCCAACACACCCAGGGCGGCTTGGGTAAGGGCGCTCCAGTTACCACTGGAGGCCAGGCCAGCCCAGTTAGTCCCTCCGGCGGAGGCAGCACTGGCCCCACCGCTACCACCACTACCGCCAGAGGAATTACTGGCTGCCTGAGGTGGTAAGACGGTGTTGTCGAAATTGTGCGGGTTGTAACTCAATTTCTGGCCCCATTCAGTGATTGCCTGGAGATCAACCCAATTGCTTACCTCATAAGCCATCGAATTTCCCACGTCAATGGAATAGCTGACGATTAGCTGCGTGCACGGAATAAGGAAGATGGCAACAATCGAACGTAGTATGCCTTCAAAAGGGCTGGAAGCATCATCGGCTCTGAGATTGAAACCGGCGGTTACCTGCGCTTTCACTTGAGTGATGACGGCGCCTGGTAACAAGAAAAGAATGGCCAGGGGAACAAACACCCACTTATACATCTGCTGAACCATCCAGACAGCCTGGGGAATGGTTTTGTTCTCGTTGCTGCCGCTAGTTGGAACACCAGAGGCTTCATTGGCTATATTGATCAGGGCCCCAGCACCACCACCACCACCGCCACCGGAACCACCACCCACGCCACCACCACCGCCAGTTGACGTACCAGACATGACCGTTTGCATAGCGCTACCGTAGGCGTCCTGCGCCCCTTTAGCGATGGCATTGCTGGCCGCTATACTGGCTTCCTGCACAAAGGCGGAAGTTAAATAGTTCCAGCGATTGGGATCCCAGAACATTTCGGTAGCGAAGTTGTTGAAGATTGTGTTATAAAGCTGCACTTCCCCGGCGGTGACCGGCAAGTACTCAAATTGCGGAAGGTTATCTTTAATTATCCTGTCCGCCTTGGTCGGCAGGGGCACATCGGCAAATGTCTGCGGTTGAAAATAAGGCTTGCCATTGCGTACCTCTACTCTGGTCTGAACATGCCAGTTCTCTCCGTCAGCCTGCTTGGTCCAGCGGTTACCACCACCTGAGCCACCACCGGAACTGCCGCCACCGGAGCTACCGCCACCGGCAGCCGCCGCACCAGCCCCACCGCCGCCGTTGCCGCCATTAGTGGGGGCGTTGTTAGCATTGATCGGGGCTCGTTCATCGAGTTCCTGTCTCTTCTTGATCCAGTTGGCCATATAGCCGTAGTAATACTCGACGTTGCTGGGCTTGCGTAGGTCCTTTGGCTGCTGGTTGATTTGGGAGCCGGACTTGAGCGCGCTGACCTGACCGGCCAGGGCACTGGCCTGACTGGATAAGGCAAGAAGCGCGATGAGGAGCAAAGCATGAAGGCGAAAGCCTTGCCGGCTGAAGACGGCAAGACGACGAATTTCAGCTGTGAGCAGCATTCTCTCGTCGTGCTTATTGGTTATTGCCTGGCAGATTTGCTTGAACAACTTCCTCACGGCCTCCTCATCTGAATTGCTTTTCCATGTTCGGATAAACAAACGGTGAGCTTGTCGCTCCACGGGCGTCCAAAAATAGTTATCGTTCCTTTCACTTCCTCGTTCGGTGGCACCATCGTTGCATCGAAATCGGCTCGTGCTGTCGCTTCCGACAAACGGCGGCTGCCCTCAGCCACGGAAATAAGATCCGGACTGAAATTGAAAGCGTCGGCACCAGCATTCTTAATGGCCACAGACAAGACGGATTTGCGCGGGCTGACATTTACTCCCTTGAGCATGAAGCTGACATTGGTGTTTTCGGAAAGATGAGGCGACGGGCTGTAACTCTCCGAGGCTTCATTGCCGGACTTCAGCTCTTGCTTGGGCTCTTCCTTCGGCGCCGGGGTCAAATCCGGCATATTGTCGGCTTCCACGACCCTGATTTTGCTCTTGTTAGCTAATTTATCCTTCTTCTTAAGTTTGGCTTTCCCGGCTGATTCTGGAGTGTCGAAATCGTTTGAGGCCGTTTCGCTCTGCTGATTGCCCAGGTCAGAATCGGTTTCGCTGGCCTGCCCCGCTCCACCCTTTGTTTCCGGCTTGGCGTGCCCGAGCTTAAAGAACGAACCTAGGGGATTGAAGACGCTACCAAACATGGCAACCTTGCCCGAATTGCCTTTGCCGCTGCGGGCTTCCGCTACCATTAAGGAATCCAGGCTGGGCGTCACGCCGGCGACTTTGCCGATGACGGCCCGGGCGGCGCAAGGCGAACTGGCCTGAGCCAATTCTATTTGAGCGGCATGCATGTCTTCCTTGGCCCCTTCCATATCGTTCTGGGCTTGCGAGAGATCGGCTGTTGCCCGTTGCTTCTCGGCATCTGAGTCGGCCAGCTCTACTTCTTGCTTGCGGGCAGCCACCGTCTGTTGGGCAAAGCAATACTTGTTATACGTATAGAGAAAACGATAGTAGCTCTGCAAGAGCTCCGTTTCCACCCTTCTTACCGCCGGGGCAATGTGCTTGTCGATGCCACCAGATTTGAAGATCGCATCAATCTGCCGGCCGGAGACATTAAAGTTGCCCCTGCTTGATTCAGAGGGCATGCCTACCTGGATCCGGTTTAACTGAGCGGCGACTTTGGCATCGCCAGCCAGCCCTCCTAAATAAGACGACTGAGCGATGGCACCTTTCCAGAGTACCCTTAAGTCATCACGTTGCTGAAACTGAGAGTGAGCCTTCATGCCGCTGGGAGTAATCGGATTGAAGGTGGCTTGCTTTCTGGCTGGTTCTCCGTCATCGGAGCCAGAAGCGGAATGACCGTTGCCAAATAAGCCTGCCGGTCTCTGTTGCGGTACCGCGCTTGGTGGTTGCACGGGAATGCCGTAAGGATTGAAGTAAGGATTGGCGTAAGGGTTGTAGGCCGTTTCCCCCATCGCTCCCGAATAGGTCTGGGCCGTCGTCGTCAATGAAATTGGCAAAGCGCCCGGTGGCGGGACCAATCCTCCAGCTAGAGCACCCTGAGGCGGTGGCGGCACGCCGCCCGCGTAATAGCTGGCACCGTAGCTAGCTATGGCCGCATTGTCCTGGCCGCTCTTTGCCCCTACTGTTTCGACCACAGCACCTTCTTCGTTGGCGACGGCGGCACTGTTGGATGGCACTTGCTCGGCTGGCGGGGCAATCGGGTCGGTAGATACACTCGGTAGAACGCGCCCCAAACTATTCATGCTGAAGTCTTGAGGAGTGGCCTGCTGGTTAGCCCTTTGCTGGGCTTCAGCACGCATCCTTTCTTCTTGGGTAAGCCGCTGCACTAGAGCCGGATCGGCACCCGGCCTCATCGCCGCTAGAATGCCACTGTGGCCTGCCTCACCATTAGCAACGTTGTCATCTGAATGCAAGCCGCAGCCCGTCATAAGCACGGCGGCTATCGGGACTACAATTCGTACATTGACTCTCGGCATCCTATCTCGCCTCTTTTTTCTGAAAGCAAGTGGCTGATTTTATTTGCGCAACAGCGAACCGCGCACGAAAGTTTCCGTGCGGTTGGCGCTGCCGCCGTAGTCTGGCCCGATACCGGTGCCAGAGCCGCCACCATAACTGGCAACAGCAGGTCCGGCTGTGTTGCCCATCGTTCTGGGCGCTGGTGCCGACATGCCGCGCGCCGGTCCGGCAGACTGTGCTACTGGTACTGGCTTCTTACTGGCCATCAGTTTACCGATGACATTTTGAGTGCTACCGTTAGGCAACAAGCCCCTCGGTCCCATACCACGGGCGGGGATATTGCTGCCACCAAAACCGGATTTGGGCAAGGTGCCCAGATTCGGTATGCTCGATGGATTGCTACGATAGCCGGGGCCGCTGCCTCCTGGTAAAGGCATTCCGCCGGCAGGGATACTGGGAGAACCGCCCCCTAAGGGGCCGAGCGCGCCTTCACCGTGTCCACCGCCCGGACCGGCTGAAGGTCCAGGAGGTAAGGCAATTTGACCGGGATTTTGCGGCGCTTCGCGAAAGTCGCGAATAATTGGGGAATCATCAACGATCTGAAACTCTCTGGGAGCTGTGTGCCAGGTCGTGTGTTCGATTGATTTTTTATTGATCATAGGGCCGTTTTGGGCATTGACTTTGCCAGCGATGAAACCGCTTACGGCAAAAGCCAGGGCCGTCCCTAATACCGTTATATTGATTAACCTTTTCATTGATTGAGTCCTCTACCCCGTTTACCAACTCATTTGGATTTGATTGTTGAGAATGGGCTACTTTCCTTGTTTACGGCCCTAAGACTGGTTGTTTAGTGCATGCGCATCATGCCGCCACCGCTGTAAATCAACGGTGTCGTCACCCGGTACATGACCTGGCGAGCGCTGCGCCCTAAATTGCGACCGAAACGACTGCCCCTGCCGTTTTTTGTGCTGGGGTTCTGGGCGTTATAGTCGTCGTCGGGAAGCGAAAGATCTTGTGAATTGATTTCCTCTGTAGTGGCCTGATTGACCACAACAGTAGTTGGCACCTCTGGGCGCTGCAGGCCATCGCGTCTTGGATCAAGCCCAGGCTCTCTTGATGGCCTGGCTTGCTTGGCGGCGCTGCCGCCGCCGCCGCTATTCCCGGTATTGCTGCCGTAGTACTCAGGTGTGGTGCACTTGTAGTAGCCGTGGGTGCCTCCGGCATTGCCTCCACCACCACCGCCTCCACTATAGCCTCCACCATTGCCTCCACCATTGTCACCAGATGATGACGAAGAGGAGTCACCGGAAGATGGATGGGGATTCTGCTTGATGCAGGCACCGGGCATATAGTGGTTGTAATGCTCGTGCACACCCTGTAACTTACGGCTGAAGCCACCATTGTCGTTGCTATCGCTAGCGCCACCGCCGCGGTTGGCTGCTCCGCTGACAGAGCGCGCCCAGGCAGTAGCGACCGGTAGATCGGGCCGGTCGGGTAATGGGGGAAAGCCAGCAGTTCTAATCGGCTCATCGGCCACAATCGGCTGCACCGATATATCAGGCAGTTGCGGAGGTGGCGTCGGCACCCAGGCCGGCCGGGCCGGCGCTCCGCCAGCAAAGCCTCCGCCTGCGCCTCCACTCGGCATAAAGATACGCGGTTGAGGCGGCGGCGCATGCCTTTCTCGTTGCGCCTTTTCTTCATACTGGTTGTCGCCCGGCTGATGGACGAACTTACCAAAGTTAGTGTTGGGCAAACCTTGCGCCTGGCAGCTCGGCATATATTGAACGGATAAGCCAAGAGCCAGAACCGGCACAAATAAAAATTTAGGCAGCACTATATCCACAGGCAACCCCCTTTGCGAGATTTTCTGTCAGGTTGAGCATTCGCCGGAGAACTAGTAAGAAACGCCAAAAATTACGGGGACGAATCGCTCGGATTCACTACAACTAATTAGAAGCTGATTATCTCCCTGGGGAAATTCCCAATTCAGCCGTAACAAGGTGATTAATTGTTAATTGTTCTAGTGGTCATTGTCAATATAAACATCAGATTCTGGCTGGTTTTTGTTAGCTAGCTTACAGTCTTAAGGCTAACTTATGTAGAGAATTAAGATTAACGCCGATGCGACGACGCCGGATCATATGCGACAGACATACATATGACAATCTGGCTCCAAAAAGAGGGGGAAGCAAATAGCTTTGTTGCGCTATCCATGTGGCTTTTCATCGACTGGTCGCCAAATTGCCTGAGGCACTTGGCCCGGATCCGCTTGGATACACGATTTTCGCCGCTCTTGCTTCTTGAACGCTTAGCCTTAAGCCTTTTGTTTTAGCCTTTAGAATGTATAGTGCACCGACATCGCAAGGAGACTGGAGATTGAGGAAAGATATCTGCCTGGCGGCTTTGCTGGCTATATGTTGTGCCAACCCAGCAAGCGCAGCTAAGCACAAATCGGTAGCGCGTCCTCAAGTCCAGTCATCCGGCAGCAGCGGTTCGGTCATGCTCAGAACGCCCAATCCATCCACTCCCCTGGAGCACAACAATCGAGGCGTCGAGCTTGGTTCAAAGGGTCTGTGGCGAGATGCCATTCGCGAACACGAAGCCGCCCTCAATGGTGATCCCTATAACCAGGTCTTTCGCCAGAATCTCTCGGGAGCACAGATGCGCTTTGGTATCGACTTAGCCAAAAGGAATAATAATCTTGAGGCAATCGCCCATTTTCGCGAAGCTCTTTATGCCGATCCCAATAATGCCGAGGCCGACCGGGCTCTTGATCAATTGATCCAGAAGACCAAGGGTAAGAATGATCTGGCCACCCGCTTGCACGAAGCGGATGAGGCTGAGATCAACGGCAATTTCCCAGCGGCAATAGTTGAATATCGCAAGTGCGTGCTCATGGACGATAGCGGCCCAACCAGAGCCAAACTGGGCCGGGTCATGCTCAAGCAAGGCAAGATAAGAGATGCTTTTACCGAGCTGAGGACGGCGGTAGGGAAATCTTGGCCGGACGAGGCCAAAAACGATCAGGCCGAATGCCACAGGCAATTGGCTGAAATCGAAAAAGACCAGGCCGAAATTGCCCGCAATAATAACCGCCTGGCCGTCGCTTTGAAACGCCTGGAAAATGCCGTAATTGAATACCGCCGAGCAGCGACGATCAATCCTAACAACACCGATGCCGTGCACGGCTTGGTCGAAGTAGCCAGAGTGGTAATTTCCATCGCCCCCACCTTCAACAACCATCTCATGTTGGCGGGTGCATATCAGCTAGCTGGTGACTACGAACGGGCCAAAATGGAGTACGAAACCTGCTGGCATATGGATCGCAACAATGACATGCTGGCGACCGCTCGCCGCAGTTTCCACCTGGCCGTGGTCAGCCATCCCCGCTCGCCGGAAATAATGGCCGCCACAGTCCAGAAAGTCGAGGACGAGCTGAGGAAAGCGCCTAATGACGCAGAGCTCCTCTACATATATGGACGCGGCAAGGAAGTAGAAGGCGAGCCCGATATTGCCATGAAAGCTTATCAAGCAGCGGCTTCCATTAATCCGCTTGTTTTTCCTGACTTGAAAGAACGCCTGCGCAGCTTGAGCGGACAAGGTCCGCCTCCCGACAAGGGTAGCGAGGTACGCCCTAGTTCCTCAGCCGCCACTGCTACCGGCAAAGAAGGGCCAGGACAAGGCAAAGAAACTGGCCCGCCCGGCAAAGCCAACCCACCAGTTGAACAGCCGCCTAAGAATCTTGGCGACTACCAGGCGATCGAAAGCAAAATCGGCGGCAATGATATAGACGGCGCTCAGAATCTGGCTCTGGCACTGGTTGAGAAAGATCCGCACGACGCCAGGGGTTGGTTCTTGCTTGGTCGCACGCACGAGAAAAAGAACGATCTCGATCAGGCATCAGTAGCCTATCGCCAAGCTGCTTATTTGAAATATCCTGAGGCGAATGTCGCCCTTTCTCAGGTCGATATCTCGCGTGTGCAGCCCCAGTTAAAGGAAGCCGACGAAGCAATTAGAAAAGGCAATTCGGTGGGTGCTGCCGCTAGTTTGAAAGACGCGGAGACACTTGCTCCCAATCTGCCCATTGTGCACAGGCGTCTGGCTGAAGTCTTGAAGCAGCTGGGCGACAGCAAAGAAGCACAACGCGAAGCCAAACGGGCGGACGAATTGGAAAAAGATACCAAGTGAATTTGAAAATGCTGCCTAACCAACCTGCCAGCACAATCGCCCATATTCCTGACGGCCATTGGGCTAAAGTTAGCCAGCCAAGCCGATTTTCCTTGGCCTGGCAGGTGAGCTTACTATTCTGTTTATTCAGTCTCTTAAAACCGGTTGACGTCCTGGCTGTCACCATAGCCGAAGCCGATCAACTTTTGCTCGAAAACAAATACCGCCAGGCAGAGGAAGCTTATCGGGGTCTTCTCGATGATGATCAAGCCGGCGATGCTTCGGCCGGATTAGCCGTGGCTCTCGCCAAGCAATCACCGCCCAGCAAAGTCCTCGAGGCCGAAAAAATCTTGAAGCAAGCGCGCGACCGCTTTGCCAACAATCCAAATGTGCTGGCTGCCGGTGGTTACGTCTCCTACGTCCACTCTAAGAACGTCGCCTCGCCTGCCAAACGGGATCTCTATCTGGAAGCATCAGAATCTCTCTGCAAGCGGGCCATTCGCGACAATCCGGAAATCGTCATCGCCCAGCAAACATTGGGACTGGTGAAACTGGCCCAGGATGATGTCGAGGAAGCGATCGAGCCCCTGCGCAAGGCTGCAACCCTGGCCGAGAATCCGGTCAACTTGAGTCTTTTGGCCCAGGCGCTTCTGCGCAACGAGCCCAAGAACAGCGAAGCTGAGTCGCTGGTTACCAAGGCGATTGCCCTCAAAGCAGATTACTATCCCGCTCAAATTTTGAAGGCGATCATCCTCTGCCAATGCGGCAAGACCGAAGACGCCTTCATGGAATTGAACAACATTCCAGAGGCCTCGCGCACACCCGACTGGCATTTAGTAGCCGGCGATATTTATCGCAAGCAGGACGATGGCCCGTCAGCGATTGCCGCCTGGCAGGAGGCGATCCGCCTTGATCCGCGCAATCCAGATCCCTACAGGCGCATGGCCGAATACTACACGGTGAGAGGGGATGGCGAGTTGGCCATTGCCGAAATGCACAATGCTCTCGAGATTCTGCCCAACGACATGCTTTTGCGCAACCAACTGGCGGAATTGGCTTTGCGTCAGGACAAATTAGATGTGGCCGAAGCAGAATACCGCACCATTCTTGCTTCCCAACCGGATGACCCAGGCGGTATCCTCGGTCTTTCCCGCGTCTATTACCGCAAGGCCAGGCGCGATGGCCAGTACCCGCCCGGTTGGCAGCAATTGATGAACCAGTTGCAAAACGTGGTGACGGAACAATCGGTCAAAGGTCAGGTCCTCAAAGCAGGTGCCCGCAACGTTCAGGAGAGCATCGAATTATCGGAGGCGGAAAAGGCTCTCGCTCAGAACCGTTTTCGCGATGCGCGCCAGCATTTCTCGAGCGTGATCAACAATCACAAAGACAATGCTTGCGATCTTTTGACCTTAGGCGACCAGGCCCTTTGTGACGGCGATCTGGCTTCCGCCCAACAAGCTTTCTCCTTCGCCAAGGAGATCCCGGAAGTAACCACCCGGGCCGAGCAAGGTCTGGACAAAATTACCAGACAACGAAATGAAGCGACCCGACTGACCAATTTAGGCGATGCCTTTCTGGTCAAACGCATGCCTGTCGTGGCTGTAGACAACTACAAACAGGCCTTGATCGCCGATCCCCAGTGCTCGGGTGCCTATTATGGTCTATACTCGGCTTATTCAAATTCCGATCAGCCCGATCCTGACCAGGCGATTAGTTACGCCGTTTGTTTTCTGGAAACGGCAGACGATGGCAATGCCCAGAAAGCTGAAGTGGAAGCAAATATGGTTAAACTGAAAAAACGCATTGGCAAAGTTAAGCGTAAGTGAGAGTATGGACTAGAGATAGCTGGAGCGACCCATGGACGCAAAGAAACTAAAGCCCAGAAACATCAAGGAAAACAAACTTTGGCAGGACTCTGTGGGAGCCTTTAGACAAATGTGGACCAATTACATTAACTTGCTCAGTGTCAGTTTCCACAATATGTCACGCGAGGAGCAGTGCAAATTAATCACCCGACTCAGCCAGATCATTACCATCGGGGTAACGGCCCTGGTCCTGTCGCTTTTCTACCAATTCCTCCCACTCTTTGTCAGGGTGCTGGTTCTCCCGCCTATAGTCATAGTCGCCTGGCTAATCGGCACCAGAATTGTCTCCCCGGTTATTATCAGAAGAGTGGGTAGACATCTAAACCAGTGAGAACTTGAAAAAAGCATATGTCGAGATTTTGAAAATGGGATTAGGCGCCGCACTGGTTATCGGTGCGGCGATGATCATGCTGCCCGACTTTGTTAAACTGTTTACCTCGCTCGGTCGTATTCTTGTCCTTGTTATTGCCATAGTCGGCGTTGCCTTTCTGGTTGCCTATCTCAGTCATAACCTAAAAAAATCAAGCAAATCAGCTTCTCTCCAAGATCCGCCCGAGGCCAAAGAAAATGTTAGCCAATAGTGCCAAGAATGCCATCCCCATGTCGCTTATGATCGCCCTAAGTAGCCTTGCTGCTGCCTACGGACAAACCGGAGCGAACGCCTATTTCAACCCGCCTACGTCGTTGTCCGGGAAAACCGTTGTGATTCCGGCCGGCACCACTCTGGAAGGGCGCCTGGACAACAGCATCGGCTCTTCCATAAGCAAAATGGGTGAGCGCTTTTCCATCGAGCTGACCAGCCCCGCTCTGGCCAACGGCACAGACGTGCTCATTCCGGCTGGGGCCAGGATCGTAGGTGAGGTGGTGGAGGCGGTGCCTTCCGGCAAAGTTCATCACGACAAGCATGAAAAACCATTTGGCAAACTGAAAATTCAAATCACCAACCTTAGAATGCCCGACGGTACCACCTTTCCGATGATTGCCTCAATCGTCGGAGAGAATAATTTAGGAGGACAGGGATACAATCCCGATCTCGGTGGTGGCGTCGCTTACGCAGGTACGAACAGCGGCTTCAACATGGTGGCACCAGGCCGACTGGCGCCCAGCTATGGCCGCCGCCGGGGACCGGTTGGGCCGCACCTAGTAACCAAACAAGAAGTAATGTCCGATCCGATTCTCGGCAGAGCCGGCGGTAACCAACAAGGTTTTTATGGGATCCGCTCCTTGATCAAGAAGAAAAGAAACCTCTTCATTTATCAAGGATCGCCGCTTACCGTTCGTCTCGATTCGCCCTTGAAGATGGGCATCGGTGTGGCCCGCAACGCTGGCGTTAATTTGGAAGCTCCTCCTAACAACCCCGATGCCCAGATTTATCCGGGCAGCGGACACCGCCGCTTCAGCCCCGATTCCCAAGCCGAGCCGGAAGCCGCGCCCCCTTCTGGCGAGCAATTTAACCCCGCCAAAGGTATATTTGGTAACCCGACAAGCAAGTCGCCCGCAGGCGCCACTCCACCCCAGGCTGATCGGGAGCAGGCCAAGGCCAACTCGCCTGCCACCACCCCGCCTCTACCGTTTCAAGTGCCAAACAAAGGCGGGCCGGGCCCAAGCAATTCTCAAGACAGCAACTTCTGACGAAGCGGAGCGGGCCTGAAAGGAGAAAGTATGAAGAATCTCCCCCTGGTGGTAGCGATTACCGGAGCCTCAGGCGCCATCTACGGCCTACGCTTGTTGCAATACCTGGCAGAGGTCGAGCAGCCCGTCGACCTGGTCGTATCGAGAGCGGCTCTCCAGGTTAT
>PSRH01000020.1 GCA_003175915.1 Candidatus Melainabacteria bacterium
GCCACGCTACATTGAGCGTTGAGAAATCTCTGATTGCATCTTCTTAAGAAGTTGGTCGGTGCTCATAAGACCCAAATCGCCTTCTCTCCTGTGGCGCACTGACAACTGCTTGGAGGCTACTTCTTTATCCCCGATCACGATCATGTAGGGGACTTGCTGAACTTGCGCTTCGCGAATCCTGTAGTTTATTGTCTCGGAGCGATGATCAATCTGCACGCGCACACCTACTTCGGTTAATGCATCACTCAATTCCTTGGCCGCCTGATAATGGCGATCAGCAATTGGTAAGGCGACGACCTGAGTGGGAGCCAACCACAATGGAAATGCTCCGGCATAATGTTCAATCAAACCACCGCAAAAGCGCTCCATAGAGCCAAGAACAGCTCGGTGCACCATCACCGCTTTATGGCGATTGCCGTCTTCACCGATATAGCTGACATCAAATCGACTGGGCAAATTGAGATCAACTTGCACAGTCGGGCCCTGCCATTCTCGGCCAATCGCATCAAAAAGCTTGACGTCAATTTTGGGCGCATAAAAGACGCCACCGCCCTCGTCGATAGCATAGTCAAGATTGCGCTTCTTCAAGGCATTCTCCAGAGCGGAGGTGGCCATTTCCCATTCTTCGTCGGTCCCCAGGTATTTCTCCGGGCGGGTCGCTAAATAGGCCTTATAGGTATACCCGAAGGTGCGCATCATGTTGTCGACAAGATCAAGTACACCCATGATTTCGCCTTCCAGTTGTTCCGGAGTGCAAAAGATGTGCGAGTCATCCTGAGTGAAACCCCTGACTCTGAGCATCCCATGCAGAACACCTGAGCGCTCATAGCGATAGACTGTGCCTAGCTCCGCAAACCTGATTGGTAGGTCGCGATAGCTGTGCAAGCGTGACTTATAAATCATGATATGTCCGGGACAATTCATCGGCTTGGCTCGATAGGCCTGGCCGTCAATGTCCATCGGTGAGTACATATTTTCGCTGTAGGTTTCCAGGTGACCACTAATGCGATAGAGCTCTTCGCTAGCCAAATGCGGCGTGTAGACAAATTGATAACCACGCCTTATGTGTTCAGCCCGCCAGAAGTCTTCGATTACGCGCCTGACCGTCGCCAGATTGGGATGCCACATGATCAACCCGGGACCGACTTCTTCATGTACCGAGAACAGATCGAGCTGCTTGGAAAGTCGACGATGATCGCGCTTTTCCGCTTCCTCAAGCCGGCGCAAATAATCATCAAGAGCTTGCTGCGACCAAAAGGCAGTAGCGTAAATTCTCTGGAGCTGCTCCTTCTTTTCATCGCCGCGCCAGTAGGCGCCTGAAACCTTCAAAAGCTTGAAGTATTTGATCAGATTCGTGGAAGGCAAATGTGGCCCTCTACAGAGATCGTTCCAGACCACCTTTCCCGACTTATCTTCCATTAAGTACAGGGTCGGTGAATCGTTCTTATGCTCTTCCAAAAGCTCGGCTTTAAATTTCTCACCCAGCGATTTGAACTCGGCGATTTTCTTGTCAACATCCGGAATTTGATAGCGGATGATTTTATGACCTGAACCGCTGATCCGCTTCATCTCCTCTTCTATTTTGCTTAGATCTTCAGGAGAAAGTGCATGATCCGGAATCTCAAAGTCGTAGTAGAAGCCATCTTCAATCGTCGGCCCGATTGCCACTTTCGCCTTCGGAAACAAAGCTTGGACGGCCTCCGCCATAACGTGGGCTGCGGAGTGTCTGAGCAATTCCAGCGATTCAGGATCATCGGCAGTGAGAATCTTGACTTTGTTACCTTCCGCTAGAGGCGCGTAAAGGTCTCTCAGCTCCTCGTTAATCAACGCTCCAACTGCCTTCTTATGCAGCGATTGAGATATTGCCTTGGCCAGATCGGCAGCAGTCGATCCGGTAGCAAGGGTTTTCTTCCCGCCATCAGGTAAGTGAACCGTAAGCTCCGATCCATTCTTTGTCGACATAGAACACACTCCTTTGAATAGCGGCATCTACAAACTGCCGCAAAGGGCATTTTAACAGGGGAATTCCTGCTCAAGGTCGGCAATGAAGCTAGCTAAGTTATCTTCCGTAGTATGAAATCTGACGCCCATGGCGTCCCAGGTATAGATGCCCGATTCGGCGTTGCCGGCATCCAGCCAGGCTTCGACTTTCAGTCCATGGTCGGGCGATCGTTCCAAGCTAAGTTCGAAGAAGGGTTCTGCCGGTTCGAAACTAAAACTGTCCAGGCGCTTTTGGCGCATTTCGTTAAGCAAATATAAGAGCTTCGCTATCTCATCCTGCGGCACACGGCAGATGAGACACTCATCGCCACGCTGAGCATCGGCAGTAGAAACGCGGTGCCGTCCGCTTACCAGTCTGACCACTACCGCTTGCCAGACTTGCTTTTTCTCCTCACGCTTAGCGCCATGATCGGAGAGCTCAAAGGAACTTTGGGTATCAGGGTCTTCGGATTTAAGCTGAGCCATAGAGCGAATCCTTGTTATTTGCCGATGCAGAAATTAGCAAAGACTTCCCGGATGACTTCCTCGGAAACCATTTCGCCGCAGATCTCAGACAAGCTATCGATGGCAATCTTCAAATCACTTGCCAAGCAATCCTGCGGCATCCTGCTTTTCAGCGTTTCATCCACGTGTTTCAATGCCTCAATGGCCTTTCGGCAGAGGGCCGCCTGGCGATCATTGAGCGAAGCTTCTCCCTCGGAGTTATTTTTTCCGCTAAGAGCAAAGCTTTCGATTGTCGAACATAACCCCTCAATACCGCTGCCAGTCTTGGCAGAAATTAATAATTCGGCCACCGGCTTGGCATTGGCTCCCATCTTTATATGACCGTCCCCAGCATGAGCAGCAACGAGATCGACTTTGTTGTCCAAAGCGATCCAGGGCCTTGCCCCGACAAGCTCAATGATCCTCGCTTCTTCTTCTCCCCAGCCGCAAGTGAGATCGGTTACCAAAAGCACCAGATGCGACTCTTCCACGGCCTTCTTGGTTCGATCAATGCCAATAAGTTCCACCGCATCATCTGTATGCCGTATGCCGGCCGTATCAACAAGAATGACCGGAATGCCCCTTATGTCGAGGGGCTCCTCAAGCGAGTCGCGCGTCGTCCCAGGCGTGTCGCTGACAATCGCCCTTTCAAACTTGAGAAGCTGATTGAGCAGACTTGATTTGCCGGCATTCGGCCGTCCGACAATGGCCAATCGTAAGCCGTCTCGCAAGAATCTACCTGACAAAGCCGTCTCAGCCAGCCCCTGCAAACGGGTTATGCCGGCTGCAACAATTGTCTCGACATCTTGTTCGGGAGTATCGCCTATCTCATCCGGAAAATCGATGCCAGCAACTACAGTAGTGAGCAAGCCCATTAATTGCTGACGCACGTCCTTGATCTGCCTGCCGAGATCGCCTGAAAGAGCGGACAAAGCGAGCTTGCTCTGGCGGGACGTTTTTGCCTGAATCAGATCGAGAACTGCTTCCGCTTGGGTCAAATCGATGCGTCCAGAAAGAAAAGCCCTTTGGGTAAACTCTCCTGGTTTAGCAAGCCGAGCCCCCAGCTCAAGGCATAATGCCAACACGTGTCGAGTGATCACGGGACTGCCGTGACAGCTTATCTCGACCAGATCTTCACCAGTATATGAATTCGGTCCCAGAAAGGCTGTCACTACTACTTCGTCGAGCCTTTCTTTAGTGGTGTAATGTTGCAAATAACCATGAACGGCCGAGTGGGTCTTCAGCCGAGTTTCTCCGCCCTTTTGCCGGGCCGGTACAAACAACCGCTCGACAATTTGGCAGGCGTTTGCACCGGAGACGCGAACGACGGAAATGGCGCCCACGCCTGGCGCAGTCGAAATGGCAGCAATCGTGTCATCGAAGCTCACAAGAGCTGAATCTAGCACATCGTCCTCTTCCAATTCTCCAGGAAATCACTTTTGCTGAGGTTTCCATGCGAACTACCAGGGCTTGAACTGCATCCGGCACGGTGGTAGTATCACTCAAACATTTTTGGACTCTTCTAGAAACACCTCATCCCCAGGCAAGTTAGGAAGAACAATATGAATAAAGCAGAATTGGTTACACAAATTGCACATGCTACTGGCCACAATAAAGTACAGGTACAGAGCGCTTTGGCGGCAACACTGCACGTGATCACCGGTGCCCTTTCCAGGGGTGAACGGATCACGTTAATTGGTTTCGGTACGTTCGAACGACGTCAACGGCAAGCCCGTGTCGGCGTTAACCCGCAAGACCCTAAACAAAAATTGAGGATAGCAGCAGCTCGTGTTCCGGCATTCCGGGCCGGTCAAGAGCTCAAGGACATCGTTGACGGTCGGGCCAAACTCCCCAACCTGGAAATCAGTCGCCATGAACCTAAACATGCAGCGAAAGCAGCAAAAGGTGGAAAGAAAAAATCGGGCGGCAAAAAATCCAAAAAGCGCAGATAAGCAACCGCGACCATAACTAATACAGACGCACCGCTCTGTTCTCATAAGTTCCAAGCACGGACGAGAAACAATAAGCGGTGCGTTTTGCTTTTGTCTTAGCTTCTGGTATGCGGTTATCTTTGCAACCCGGTCTCGATCAGCCTCGCAAGAAGTGCTGCAAATCTGGAAGCTGGTGGGCCCGTCCAAGCAAGAAGTAAGAGCCGACGACAAGACTAAATACGCCAACCACAGCACCCACGGTTATATAGGCGCTGCGGATCTTGGTTGAAGAGATCAAACCAAGCGAACCAAGGACTGCAACCAGAGTGTTGGAAAGAATCATGCCTACTATGAAAGCAATGAGCATGGCAATGCCATTAACATGACTGTTCGAGCCGCATACGGTAGCCATCAAAAGCACCTGCGTTGCCGTCTCGGCACCGAGGCCGTGAATCATGCCCACACCGAAGGCCGTTCTGGGACCATACGGCTTAATTTGCATCTGCTTCACTTTCTTGTCGCTTGACAGCCCGCTGCGCAGCCAATTGAGAGTGGTCGTAATCCAGGCAAACATAGCCATCCAGCGGCTCAACGGTCTGAATTCTCCCCCGCCTGTAAGCGAGCGCGTCAACGAATAGAAGACCCACAGGCCGAGCACGATCAGGGTGAAGCCGACCGCCCTTTCCATAAGAGGATCGATCCAGCGCGGTAAGGCATAGGCGCAAAGCAACGCCGCTAAGCCGAGCATCAATACCACAAGAGCATGCCCAAACGCATAAAACAGGGATAGCGAAATCGATCCGCGTTGAGGGCCTGCGGAATCACCCGTGCCGCCAGTAGATGCTCCGACGATATCCATAATCGCGGCAAGGTGATCCCAGTCGATTCCGTGCCTGAGCCCAAGGAGGAAAGCATTGCTGAGGATGGAAAAGAGCAGGAAATTCACTTTAGCTTCAGTCTAGTTCAAGCCGGG
>PSRH01000282.1 GCA_003175915.1 Candidatus Melainabacteria bacterium
CCCCCCCTAAAAGCCAGCTGGCCATGGGAGAAATCCCATGGTCAAGCGAATTCAGGAAGTGAAGGTAAGGTTACTAGTGCCACCATGAAATAAAACTGGTGAGGTCAGAATGACCCCACCAGTTGGTCGCATCGCAGGAAAAACCGCTTTTAAAAAATCACGCTACTGAAGTGAAACCCTTCTTGCTTTGTCTGTTCGATTTCTTGCCGTATTCAGAGAGTCTTAAATTCAAATCGAGGCTTTGAGTTGGAGCGTCACTGTTGCTTAAGTAGATTCTCTCGTACACTCCTAACCGCATCGGTCCGAGTTTTAGATTTTGGTCCAATTTGAGGTTGATCAAATTGAGGAATTTGACCATGCGGCTCAGTGCTTCCGCGGGACTGCGGCTCACTTCGACTTCGGCTTGGAAAGCTTCGCGGATCGAATCTTGCGATCGCAACGAGCCAAAGGCGTTGCTTGTATTGATGATCCCGGCTACTTCCTCTGCCCTGACGGTCCGGTCTAAAGCTTGTTGGGGATCACAATCCATATAGAACATTCGTTCTATCAGGTTGTTTTCTCCGATGCTTTCCGGGTCGGTAATAAGATTTGACAGTTTTTCCGCCGTACTGAGCATTTCCGAAAACTCCATGACGCCAGCCACCCTCATGAGAGAATGCTAATCTCCACTTATGAAAAATATATGAAAATCCTCTTAAATTCAAATGAAATATCTAAAGTTGTTGCTGGACAACACTTTCGGGATATTTTGGCCGTTTGGCAGTGACAAAAAACTAAGTGCGGAACAGGCGACTGGGACTGATCGTGCCTTCCATACCGGCCTGACCGCCCCACCAGTTTTCCAGGCGGTACCTGCCCTGGCTGTCCTTGCTTACTACTTGAGCGTGGGCGCCGCCCAAAGTAATGGCTACCACGCCGCCATACTTTGCTATAGCCCGGTCGAAGGCAGCTTTGTCCTGTCTTTGGCCGAGATTAAAGACGGGGAATTTTGAGCCAAAAATGGTCTGGTAAGCATGCTCAGCTTCGGGTGTAGTCGTGCCTCTGAATGCAGGGGTCATGTGCCTGAAACCAAATGTCTTGCCGAGCAAGGTAGTCATGGCATGATTGAACCTGTCCTGTCCAGCTAGCGGGCCCATGTCACTGCTGTCAAATTTCAATCCTCTATATTGGCCTGTCGTGATGATGCTGGCATAAGCTTTAGCAACCCGATCTGGTGAGGCCATTTCTCCCAGGAAAAGGATGGAGTTTAGATAGCAGGATCCGATCTGACCCTGATTACAGTACTTCTGTGGGTTGGATAAAGAAAGAAGGCATTTTTCCACACCGTCTGTGAGAGCAGATCCTTTTAGAGCTGTGCTGCTCGCTTCGAAGACGGAAGAAAGGTGTCGCAATGCTGACGCGATTTGATCGTCGGACGGTTGCTTAACGCCAACTTTGCCCTGCTGATGGCAGCGGGCAATGAAACGATCTACGGCCTCCTCTACTTTCTTGTTATCCCCTTTGAAAAGACCAGCCTTGCCAGCGAGTTGTAGGAAATGCTCCCGTGCCGCACCCAGATCGCCGGCGGTGAGCCAATTCTCGCCAAAGATCTTGTCGAGCATCTTGTCCATGAGATCATCGCCGCGGTAAGTCATTTGACCGCGCTCGTTGAACTTCACGTCCGTGATGTAATGCTTGTCGCCATTAGGTTCTTCGCGGATAAACCGGTCGGTGTCGTTGACCCGCGTATTTGTCCAGGTCAGCGTTTTCCCGTCGAAGGTTTTGACTGTGTCGGTCCACTTGGTCACGAAAGTCGGGTCGGAACTCTTGCCGTATTCGAAGGCATGGGTGGATCCGTTCGATTCTGTTATCACATCCGTGCGGGCAACAATGCTGCCGTCCGGCTTTGTCGCAAAACCCAAGGTGGCGGAACTGCCGTCCTTGCCGAGGAGCTTTACCTTCCCGTTTTCATCTATGGTTATGTCTTTTGCATCGATGCTGCCGGAGGGGCCTTTCCCGGCTTTCATAAGCTCTTCGGCCGTAAACGTTTGCGTCTTGCCATTGATCGTGACAGTAAATTTGTCCCCATCACGCGTTACAGTTGGCTTGTCACCGGAGGGTAGTCCTGCCGGCTTGTCGCCCTCTTTGGGCTTGTCGGCTCTAACCAGGGTGAGATCGGTTAAGTCCCCTGTAGTGCGTTTAGGTTGGTCCGGTTGGACGCCGTCTTCGCGCAGCTTTAAAGAGCACTTTTGCAGCTTGGCCTTAGCTTCCAACGCGCTCGCAGAACTCGCATCGGCATCCGTTGCGTCAGTCAATCTTTTTGGTAGTTCAGGCGAACGGGTCGTCAACGCGAACTCAACCTCCTTCTCGCGTCATGCTGGTCTCAATAGCGTGCATAAGTTAGCGTTTGAAGAGATCTGTAAATGCTGTCGGTTTGATTTGCAGGTCCATCAACGTTTCTTTCACGGCTTTCTGGTAGTCCTCAACCGCTTTCTTGCGTGCGGTTGGTTCAGTCGGCAGTTCGGGATTTACCTGTTTCCTTTGTGTGCCTGCTAAGAGGACAGCCAGGTCACAGACAGCTCTCTGCACATTGGTATTCGGCTTTCCATCTCCGGTGCTGAACAGTCGGGCTACATCGGAGGCGCCGGCCTCACCTTTTTCGACCTTTTGCTGGAAGGTGGCTATCTCTTTAAACATAGCCATATTCGGAGTCTTACCGTCTTCACCAAGAAGCTGTTTCTTGAAGCCTGTTAGAGCGGCGGCGCCGTCCTTGTCTCCGGCATCGGTTAGCTTTTTGATTTGACCATCGAGGCCATCAGAAATGGCCTTCATTTCCTTGCCGTCATCGGCTTTCAAAGCAGCTTCTAGTTCCTTCTCAGCATCCGCGTCGCCATTGGCAATCCGTTTCAAGAGATCGCGAATCTTCGGCGATAAGAAAGCGCTCAAGAATTGTCCATAATATGCAGGATGCAGACCACCACTCTTCAGTAGGGTATCCCCAAACTTCGTGGTGAAGTCTCTGGCTTGGGCGGCCTTATCCTTGCCGTTTACGATACTGTCGACATCATCCTTATCAGGCTTGATCTTATCCTCGCCGTCCGGCTTGATATTGTTGTCGTCCGGATTGGGTCTCGGATTAGGATTTGGCCGAGTATCCCCGCCGTTGTTGTCCGGCGGTGGCTTGATGTCATCTTCGTCTTTGCCGTCTGGTTTCGGCTTGGGCATGTGTTCCTTGACGGCCGTGTTGAACTTGCTTTCGAAATCGCTGTCGAAGGCGACTTTGCCGCCGGTTTCGTCCTTGAATACTGGTGCGGCCACGCCTTCCGGTAGGTGCGAGGCTTGCATGTTGCCTGCGTCAATTGCGGCCTTCTGGATGGCGTCTTTCGAGGCACCTTCTTCATACGCGACGCGAATGTTGGCTTCATTGCCAGTAAATCCTTCGCGATAAACAACGCTATTATCGGCTCGCACCAAGACATCCGTGGGTTTAGCTGCGTCGAATGGTGCTACGGTTACTGTTGGTGGAGCGTCGGCTGGTTTGAGAGCATCTACCTTGGGGATATCCCCGGTAGGTGGAGCGAGGTGGACGTCAGCCGGTGCCGGCTTCCACCCAAGATCCGCAGGAGCGGGCGCGGCCATCGGCATATCCCCTCGGGCGAAAACTGTGGATGGAAAGGATGCCGGCATCGTCATAGGTGCCTCGAAGCGGGCAAATCCGCCCCCTTGTACAACGGCGGGAAAATTCAGGGCTGAAGGTATGGCGCCGTCCCCTGCTGCTGCCGGTCTGTCAGAACCACTCATTGTGCTCACTCTCCTTGCTAACCCGCTCTACGAAAAATTTTCAACTCGAAACAACCCGGCACTGCCTGGGTTTGTTTGCGGCTTGATTGGTTAATCGGTCAGAAGACCTTAGGAACATTTAGTCCACGAGTCCATCGTATGGAGAGTTTGTGAGATACCTGTGAGGCCCAGCTCATTTAGCCAGTTTGAACATCGTATTTCTCCCATTTTTATACTCGATATCGTGACTTAAAGCAGGCTGGACTGGCACTGGCGAATCGGCAGTGCCAAGAATCGCTACTTCTTCTATAGGGGATTGCAATTCAGGCTGGCGAATTTGGGTCATCGATTGGTTCGCCGTGACATGTAAGACAGATCCGAAAATGTCGTCTGCCAACTTATCGGCCGGCCGAATATTTGTAACTTTGAGCGCCGTCCCAATTGACGCCTTAATAGCCAAACGTATATAACCAGACCATGATCACTCCGTGCCAACCACAAACCCTTTCTCTGTTGCTTTTGGGCAAACTGGGTTTGCTGCTTTTGGATTTGCGCGTATAGACGGAGCCTGACTAGATCAGAATTAGTAGATTAATGGCTCTGTCTAACAAGACGGAGCCATTTTGTTCGAGGAGAAACGGGATGACTGACGACTACCATATAAGGATATTCGATACCACCCTGCGTGATGGGCAGCAATGCCCCGGGGCGGGTATGAGTTTCGAGAAGAATATTGAATACGCACGCCTGGCAAGCAAGCTACGGATCGACGTTCTCGAGGCCGGTTTCCCATCGGCTAGCAAGGTGGACTTTGAAATCGTCAATACGATTGCGCAGGAGTTCGGAACCTCGAAACACTCGCCAGTGATCGCGGCACTGTGTCAATTGCGAGAAGAGCAAGTGATCAAAACTATCGAGGCACTGAAACCGGCTGTGTCATTTGGCAAAGCCCGCTTGCATACATATGTGCCTGTCGATCCGGTATTGATGCCGGCATCGCTCGGTGATCGAGCCGAGGACAAGGCGGGAATCATCAAAGATCTATATAAGCTTGTAAAGATGGCTCGCCAGGAAGGTCTGGAAGTGGAGTTCAGCCCGGAAGGATACTCCAAGATGAGTGGCAACTTCGATTTTGTCACTGAGCTTATCAGGGCGGCAATTTCAGCCGGGGCAGCAGTGATTAACTGCCCAGACACCATCGGCGGGGCGTCAGTCTTCGAGGGTGAAGAATACTTCGTCAGAAAAATGAGCCACCACGCCGAGATCATGAAAAAGGAATTCCCCAAGAACCAAATTATCTGGTCGGTTCATTGTCACAACGACTTTGGTCTGGCCGTGCAGAATTCCTGCAATGCCGTTTTTCATGGACCGGCCCGTCAAATCGAAGGTTGCATAAATGGTATCGGCGAGCGGGCCGGCAACGCTTCGCTGGAACAATGCATAGTTCTCATCGAACATTTTGGCAAGCGCCAGAACGGTCAGGATCAAAAGCCGTATTACACTACGATTGCCACAGAGTATCTGCAAAGCATTTCTGATTATGTAAGCATTAACATGCTGCCTCGCCAGCCACATTCGCCTGTATGTGGAGACAATGCGGCGAAGCACTCCTCAGGTGGCCACACCAACGCTGTTTTGAAGAATCCCTTGGCCTATCAGCCCTTTGATCCGCGTGAGATTGGCAAAGACATAAGCTTACTCTTTGGACCGATGAGTGGCGGCAATCACGCTAAATCGATCATCGAGAAATCCGGCTATGTCTGCGATGACTCAGAGAAGGCGGAAATTGCCCAGTTCATCAAAGATCGTTATAAGGCGCGACGCAAAGGGATCACGGATAAAGAGCTGATCGAGATGTACTTCGAATTCCGCAACCCGATTGTCATTGAGCGATTCGACTATTCAAGAACCAGCAGCCGTGCTGAATTGATTTTGCATGGAAAATTCTATGGACAAAAGGGCGAGTTCCAGGAGTTCCACGAAGGAAAAGACTCGGCCCTTGCCGCTCTCAAGAAGTTGATTGAAAAGCATTCGGGCGAGGAATTCGAAATTCTCGGATTGCGCAGTCAATCGGATGTTACCGGCATAAACGCCAATAGCGTCACGAAGATTTCAATCATGACTAACGAAGCGAAAGTCTATGACGGCACCGGCGTGGACCAGGATCTTGAAATTTCGGCCATGAAGGCTCTCATCGATGCCGTGAACCGTGCTTACATCGTCGAGCACTTCAGTCTCAATAAATCTGTGAAAAGTTATGTCACAGAGGAAAACACCGAGGATTCCCTAATTTCCGCCTAGGTTTGGATACATTTGTTGACTACCCGCTAGAAAAGGCTTGACGCAGGTTCTCAGTGAGGTATCCTACAAGAAGGCGGCTGTAGTTACCGTCTAATGTTCTGTCCGCGTTAAACCAACTGCCAAGATAAGGTTTCGCTAAGTGTTTAGTTCTGTACAAGTAGTGTTGTTCGTAATTCTGGTGCTCATTTTGCGCACAGGGTGCGGGCTGGCTACTTAGTACACAGTACAAAAGTCGACATTAAGCCCCCGCACCCTCACCAAGAGGAGCGGGGGTTTAAGCATAGGAAGGTAAATGAACAGCGACACGATAAAAAAAGGAATGCGGCGAGCTCCTGCGCGAGCCATGTTCAAAGCCACCGGTCTCACCAATGAGGACTTGAAAAAACCGCTTATCGCTGTGGCAAATACCTGGACGGAAGCGGGACCTTGCAATTTTCATTTGCGGCAATTGGCCGACAAAGTCAAGGAAGGCGTGCGTAAGGCTGGCGGTACGCCCCTTGAATTCAATACTGTCGTTGTTTCGGACGGCATTTCAATGGGGACCGAAGGCATGAAGGCTTCCCTGGTTTCTCGCGAAGTGATTGCTGATTCAATAGAGGTGGCCGTGCGCGGGCACCTCTTTGATGCTGTGGTCGCCATAACTGGCTGCGACAAAACCAATCCGGGAGCGTTGATGGCATTAGCCCGCCTTAACCTCCCGTCGCTCATGATCTATGGTGGTTCGATCATGCCTGGTGAATTCCAGGGACATAACGTCACCATTCAAGATGTTTTCGAAGGAGTAGGAGCATGTCTAGCCGGTAAGTTATCGGCAGAAGAACTGGATGATTTAGAATCTCGTGCTTGCCCTGGCGCCGGCTCCTGCGGTGGTCAATTCACAGCTAACACGATGTCTACTGCCGCCACTTTCCTCGGCATGTCGCCGATGGGAGTTAATGACATACCGGCGCTTGATCCACGTAAATTAGCGGCGGCTGAAGATTGTGGCCGCCTGGTTATGAAACTCCTGGCCGAGAAAATTACTCCCGACCAAATCATTACAAGGCAATCACTCGAAAATGCAGTTGCATCCGTTGCCACCACCGGCGGCTCCACCAACGCGGTGCTTCACCTTCTTGCTATAGCTCGCGAAGCAGGGGTCGAGCTGACACTTGACGATTTCGATCGCATTTCAGCTCGCACTCCAGTTTTGGCCGACTTAAAACCAGTCGGCAAATTCGTTGCGCCCGATCTCGAAGTTGCTGGTGGTTTCAGACTTCTAGCTAACTTTCTCATGAACGCGAAATTGATCAAGGACGCGCTCACAGTAACCGGTCGGACAATTTTTGCAGAAGCGAAAGAAGCGGTTGAGACGAAAGGACAGCAAGTGATGCGTCCAGCCTCTAATCCGCTCAAGCCCGAAGGCGGGCTGGCCATCATGCGAGGCAAACTCGCTCCGGAAGGTTCCGTAATGAAACTTTCCGGGCACGAGCGCAACGAATTCTCGGGAACGGCCCGAGTGTTTGACAGCGAAGAGGAAGCGTTCCTTGCCGTCCAAGAGAAGAAAATCAAACCTAAGGACGTGGTTATCATTCGCTATGTTGGTCCGAAAGGGGCCCCGGGTATGCCTGAGATGCTGCAAGTTACCGGAGCGCTCGTTGGTTTAGGCTTCTCCGATCAAGTGGCTCTCATTACCGATGGTCGTTTCTCGGGAGCGACGCACGGTATCGTCATCGGTCACGTTGCACCCGAAGCAGCGGCCGGTGGACCGATTGCATTCGTAAAGGATGGCGATCAGATCAATATAAATGTAAAGGCTCGTCAACTCGACGTAGATGCTGACTTGAAATCTCGTATGGCAGGCTGGTCTCCACCAGCCTGTTCTTATAGATCGGGTGTGTTTGCCAAATATGCTCGGTCAGTGTCATCTGCTTCTGAAGGAGCAGTGACAGGGGTCTTTGAACCGACCAGAACCTCAGTGGCAGCTAAGAAGTAGTGAAATAGGAGAATTACAGTGGAAAAGTTGTACTGGCAAAATGATGCATCCGATGAAGCTCTGCGCGGCAAAAAGGTAGTCGTTGTCGGCTATGGGAGCCAGGGAAGAGCGCATGCGATGAATCTGCGCGATAGCGGTGTCGATGTTGCCGTAGCGCTTCGACCAGGTGGTCCAACTTGGGCGCAAGCTGAGCAAGATGGTTGGAAGCCGATAGACTATCGAACCGGTATGGCCGGCGCTGATCTGGTAGCTATGCTCACGCCAGATATGGCCCAACCTAGTGTCTACCGAGAAATCGAACCGCAACTGAAAAAAGGTGCGACTCTACTGTTCGCTCATGGTTTCAACGTTCAGTACAAACAGATTGAACCAAGAGCTGATTTCGATGTAGTGATGATCGCTCCCAAGGGACCGGGAGCTCTGGTTCGTCGCCAATACGAAGAAGGTAGCGGGGTGCCTTGCTTACTGGCAGTTCATCAAGATACTTCCGGTAAAGGATTCGACACAGCGCTGGCCTATGCTCACGCTCTTGGTGGCACGCGAGCGGGCGTCATTCAGACGACCTTCTCTGAAGAGACTGAGACCGATCTATTTGGCGAACAAGCTGTTCTCTGCGGCGGCGTTACTGAGCTAATCGCTGCTGGCTGGGAGACTCTTGTTGAAGCCGGCTATCAACCAAGCGTTGCTTATTTTGAATGCCTGCACGAGCTGAAACTTATTGTCGATCTCATCTATGAAGGTGGTTTCGCCCGCATGCACGAATTTGTTAGCGAGACAGCTAAGTATGGTGACCTCACTCGTGGACCGAGAGTGGTTGACGACCATGTCCGCGAGAAGATGAAAACGATACTGCAAGAAATCCGAACCGGTGCCTTCGGTGCTGAATGGGTGCAGGAAAATGCCAGCGGACGGCCCAATTACAAGCGCCTGCTGGACAAAGACCTGAATCATCCGATTGAGAAGGTAGGCAAGGAATTGCGCGCCAATATGGCGTGGTTGAAAGCGCAAAGGAAACCAGCCAATCCTAATCGACAATTTGCTGCAGTCGGAGAGCGAAAGTGACATCAGACCCCCAACAACGCCAAAAGGAATCATGGCCTGGCACACCGATGAAGGGTGCCCAGGTTTTGATTGAGGCGTTGGAACGTGAGGGTGTTGACTGTATTTTCGGCTATCCTGGTGGTGCGATTATGCCGGTATATGACGCTCTGGTTGATGCTAACCTGCGTCATATACTTTTCCGGCATGAGCAGGGTGCAGCCCTGGCTGCTGATGGCTACGCGCGTGTTACCGGAAAGGTAGGAGTGTGTTTAGCAACATCGGGGCCCGGTGCAACGAATTTAGTGACCGGCTTAGCCAATTCCTTTATGGATTCGGTGCCGGTCGTGGCGATCACCGGTCAAGTCGCTACTTCCCATATGGGCACCGACGCCTTTCAGGAAGTCGATATCTTTGGCATTTCTATGCCGGTAGTCAAACATAGCTACATAATTCGCGATGCCGCTTCAATTCCGACGATTATCCATGAGGCTTTTGAGATAGCCAATAGCGGCAGACCTGGGCCAGTCTTGATCGACTTGCCAAAGGATGTTGCTAACGCCGTGGTCGAGAACGTGCGATTTTTTGAGATTGCCAAAGCTGCACCTGAGCAGCCGCAATCAGATCAATTAGCCATTGCCCGGGACCTGATAGCCAAGAGTCGCCGCCCGCTTGTATATGCGGGCGGCGGCACCCGCATCGCGCGGGCGTCACGGGAAGTGAGAGAGTTTGTCGAAACGACTGGAATTCCTATCGTGACGACATTACAAGGACTTGGCTGTATCTCAGGCAAACATCCGCTCTTTTTAGGGATGCTTGGTATGCATGGCACAAAGAATGCGAATATGGCTGTGCAAGAAAGTGATTTACTGATTTGTGTCGGTGCGCGCTTTGATGATCGAGTAACTGGGAAGCTGGCCGAATTTGCCCCACACGCAAAAATCATCCACATGGATATTGATCCAGCGGAAATCGGCAAGCTTCGCCGCGTGCAATGCGCAATACAGGGTGACATAAAGACGGCGCTGGCCAATCTGGCAGTCCCGACTGATATAGATGAATGGGTTGCGCAATGCAAAGCGAATAAGGAAACTTATGCCTGGCGCTATGATAATCCAACCGAAAAGGTTTACGCACCCAAGTTCATAAAAGAACTGAGTGATCGGGCCGCTGCCAATACGATCATTACCTGCGACGTCGGGCAACATCAAATGTGGGTGGCCCAACACTACCAGTTCGATTCGCCCAACAACCACCTGACCAGCGGCGGCTTGGGTACGATGGGATTCGGCTTACCGGCTGCCATAGGGGCTCATTTTGCCAATCCTCAGAGTCAAGTGATCAATATGAGTGGGGACGGCTCGTTCATGATCAACGTCCAGGAGTTGGCGACGATCAAACGCTACAGTCTGCCGGTAAAGGTCGTCATTTTTGATAACCAGGCACTGGGTATGGTACGCCAGTGGCAGGAGCTCTTTCATGAAGAGCGTTATAGCGAAGTCAGTTTGCATGACAATCCAAATTTTGTTCGGCTGGCCGAAGCCTTCGATATTCCCGGTATGGAAGTGCGCCAGGCTAGTGAAATCGATGGGGCAATTGAAAGGTTGCTCAACGAAAAGGGACCACTTCTTGTTCATGTACATATTGATCCGAAGGACAATGTCTGGCCTTTGGTGCCACCAGGTAAGTCAAATTCACAGATGATGGAGGCGAAACCCAATGCGAAGTACGCTTGATATCAGACTAAATAATTGCGAGGGCGCTCTCGAGCGCATCCTCTGTCGGCTCAGGCAGAGGGGCTATGCACTGTGCGATATGAATGTACGTCGTTCGGCCGATTTTTCGGCGTTTGTTGTCGAAGTTACAATCGAAAGCGATCGCCCGATGGATCAGGCGGTAAAACAGCTTACTAAGCTTTTCGATGTGCAGTCTGTTAAACTGCATGTCCAACATAAGGAGGTATTGCCGGGTAATGGCTACGCACAACGCGAGAAAGAGTCAGAACTCAGAGTTTGTGCATCTGTATGACACGACTCTGCGTGATGGCACCCAGCGTAAAGGATTGAGCCTTTCGCTGGCGGACAAACTAAAGCTGACCGAACTGATAGACCGGTTCGGTATTCCTTATATAGAAGGCGGTTGGCCGGGATCGAATCCGAAGGACCTCGATTATTTCAAGAGAGTCAAAGGACTAAGACTCGAGCAAGCAAAGATTGTCGCTTTTGGTAGTACTTGCCGGGTAGGTGCCGACGCTTCCGAAGATAAGAACCTTCGTGCATTGTTGGATGCCCAAACTCCTGTGGTGACGATTGTCGGCAAAACCTCCAACCTGCATGTAACGAAGATATTGCAGACGACGCTTGATGAGAACTTGAGAATCATCTACGAAAGCGTCAAGTTTTTAAAAGAGCGCGTTGAAGAAGTCATTTTCGATGCGGAGCACTTCTTTGACGGTTACCTGGAATTTCCTGAATATTCGCAGAAGGCCATTGCTGCTGCCCGTGATGGCGGTGCTGATTGGATTGTTCTTTGCGATACCAATGGGCGATCTCTGCCTGAGACGATAACGTCCGTGGTTGCCGCCGTGAAGGCAGAAGTGACTGACCGGATTGGCATACATACGCACAACGATAGCGAACTTGCCGTAGCTAACGCGCTGGCGGCCGTTAGAGCTGGAGCCAGACATATTCAAGGCACCATAAATGGCTATGGGGAAAGGTGCGGCAACGCGAATTTGATCAGCATAATTCCTGCCCTCCAGTTGAAGATGGGCATGCAATGCGTTCCCCCTCACAAGCTGCCCGGGCTTACCGAGTTGTCGCACACAGTGAGCGAGATTGCCAACCTGCAACCGGATCCGTACGCCCCATACGTTGGTTCATTTGCTTTCGCCCATAAGGCCGGTATACATGTGGCAGCGGTTGAGAAATTGTCTTCAAGCTATGAGCATATCGAACCTGAAGTTGTCGGTAATGCCAGGCATGTGGTTGTCTCGGAATTATCTGGACGCGGCAATATTCGTATGCTCGCCTCTGGGCTGGGCGTGCCAGATGGAGCTAATTTCGATGCTGTGTTGGAGCAGGTGAAGGAGCTGGAGCATCGCGGCTTCCAATTTGAAAACGCAGAGGGAACCGTTGAATTGATGCTCAGGCGCAGCGCTCCAGGTTATGAAAAGAGCTTCGAATTGCTGGATATGATGGTTGTTACTTCAAAGTATAAGGGCCTCGCCAATGCTGAAGCGATCGTCAAGGTTTCGGTGCGCGGTACGGTGTTCCACACCGCAGCCGAAGGTAACGGACCCGTCAATGCTCTCGATCAGGCGCTAAGAAAAGCCCTTGTGCCGTCGTATCCCGAATTAGCACATGTCCGTCTAGCGGATTACAAAGTCCGCATTGTCGACAATGATAGTGCAACAGGTGCGATCGCACGAGTTTGCATAGAAGCTACGTGCCGAGAGAAAACCTGGTCTACGGTTGGCAGCTCGACAAATATCATCGAAGCTAGTTATCAGGCGCTTGCAGATAGCTTTGAATTGTATCTTTTGCGCGCCAAAGAAAAGCAAGAGAAGAAGAAGTTGAAGGAGGGAGTTGCCTGACATGTCCGTTAAGTCCGAGAGTAAAGGTTCTACCGCAGCTCCGAATCAAAAGCCCTTGAAAAACATAATTGAAAAAATCTGGGATGCTCACCTCGTGAAGCAAAAGGAAGGGCATCCGGCCGTGTTTGCCATCGATCTCATGCTTCTGCACGAGGTAACTTCTGCACAAGCGTTCGAAAATTTGGCTGAACGAAAAATACCAGTCGCCGATCCTCAACGTTTATTGGCGACGATTGATCATAGTATTCCGACTCGTCCGAATCGGCATGAGATCTATGATGAGGCGGCCCGAGCCCAGGTAGATGCGCTCAGGCAAAACTGTAAGAAGCACGGCATTCCATTCCACGATTTTGATAGCGGTACCCAGGGAATCGTCCATGTGATCGGACCGGAACTGGGCGTTACTCAGCCTGGAATGACGATTGTCTGTGGTGACTCACACACTTCAACACATGGTGCGTTTGGTGCTCTCGCTTTCGGCATAGGAACATCTGAGGTCGGCCATGTCCTGGCCACGGGCTGCCTGTTGCAAGAGAAGCCAAAGACGATGAAGGTGACCTTCAAAGGAAAGTTTCTTCCTGGGGTATACGCTAAAGACGCTATCCTGGCTCTCATCGGCCAGCTGGGTATCGGCGGGGCCACCGGTCATGTAATTGAGTATTGTGGCGACGCTATCAAAGCCATGAGCATGGAAGAGCGGATGACGGTGTGTAATATGAGCATCGAATGTGGTGCTCGCGCCGGATTGATCTCACCAGATGAAACTACCTACGCCTACATCAAAGGTAGAAAGTTTGCTCCCAGCGATAAGGATTGGGCAAAAGCTGTCGAAACTTGGCAAAGTTTCTGTGGCGATCGCGATGCAAGTTATGATCGAGAAGTTGTCGTCGATCTAGATTTGTTGGCGCCAATGGTAACCTGGGGCACGAACCCAGGACAAGCACTTCAGATTAGTGAGAACATACCCAGCTTGAGAGATATTGCACCGGAACATCAAGCCACGGCGCAGAGAGCGTTGGAGTACACGCAATTGAGAGAGGGAGCACCGATCAGGGGTGTCAAGGTGGACTGGGCGTTCATTGGTTCGTGCACCAACGGCAGAATAGAGGATTTGCGCATTGCCGCGAATATCTTAAAGGGTCATCGAGTTGCTGAGCACGTGACGATGTATGTCGTACCTGGCTCCGAGGCGGTCATGAAGCAAGCACAGAAGGAGGGGCTGGATAAAGTTTTTGAAGCTGCCGGCGCCGTCTTTCGCAATCCCGGTTGTTCCATGTGCCTGGGTATGAATGATGACAAAGTGCCATCAGGCAAGCGTTGTATTAGCTCGTCGAATCGCAACTTTGTTGGGCGGCAGGGACCTGGAAGCATTACTCACCTTGCCTCACCGGCCACGGTGGCAGCCAGTGCGATTGCAGGGGAAATCAGTTCGTCGGATAAATATCTTGGGTAATAAAAGGCCAATGGATAAGTTCAAAACCATAAGTTCGAAAGTGATTCCGCTACCGATGAAAGATGTCGATACGGATCTCATAATTCCGGCTCAGTTCATGACCAGCATAAGTCGAGACGGTTATGCACAAAACGTTTTTCGGCGATTGAGGGACAAAGATCCCCAATTCCCGTTTAACCTAGAAAAATATAAGGATGCTCAGGTAATGGTTGTCGATGACAACTTTGGTTGCGGCTCCTCCCGGGAGCATGCGGTCTGGGCTCTCTATGGAGCAGGGATTCGCGTGATTATAGGGAAATCCTTTGCTGATATTTTCGCAAGTAATGCCTCAAAGAACGGCCTACTCTTATTAACATTGCCCGCAATGGTTGTAGACAGACTATTGGCAGATGCAAAGAATGAGGAGTATACTGTCACCGTCGATCTTGAGAACCAGGTAGTTAGCTTTCCGGACGGGAGGAGCCTGGGTTTTGAGTACGAAGCGTTTCGTAAACACTGCTTGCTCCACGGCCTGGATGACATCGACTACATCCGAAGCTTCGACAAAGAAATAGAGCAGTTCCGTAAGAAACAAGAAAAAGAATGGGCGTTTTCTACTTTGCGAGCGAATCACCCATAGTCAACAAGAGCCGAAGACGGCAACATTCGCTTGTTGAGCTGAGGATGTAGCTATGCAAAGGCATATCGCAGTGCTCGCCGGTGATGGAATTGGCGAGGAGGTCATGGAACAGGCTCTTCGAGTCTTGGCAACCATTGACGATTTATTTGGCCACACGTTCTCCACAACCAAAGCGCTTGTGGGTGGAGCGGCCTACGACACCTACGGAACACATTTTCCTGACGAAACGAAAAACGTTTGCCGCAACGCCGATGCAATCTTGTTCGGTTCAGTAGGTGGACCAGTAAGTGAGATGCAACTGGACAAATGGAAAAACTGCGAAGCAAATTCGATTTTGGCGATCAGAAAAGCTTTTGGTTTCAACGCAAATTTTCGACCGGTAAAAATCTATCCCGACCTTTGTGAGCTCTCCCCATTGAAGGAGGACGTAGTTGGTCGCGGGGTTGATATGCTCTTTGTCCGCGAACTTTTGGGTGACTGCTATTTTGGCGAACATATGAGTGGCATGGAAGGCAGCCTCCGAGTTGCCTCGGATGTGTCTCGCTATTCCGAAGATCAAATTGCTGCTGTTGCAGATACTGCCTTCAAGGCTGCTCAAGCCAGAAGAAAAAAGCTAACGTCCGTTCACAAGGCCAATGTTCTTGATGCTTCCAAGTTATGGCGAACGGTCGTCCATGAGGTTGGCATTAGTTATCCCGATGTCGAGTTGGAGGATATGCTCGTTGATAACTGCGCCATGCAAATTATCAAGGACCCTTCTAAGTTTGATGTTCTTGTACTGCCAAATATGTTTGGAGACATTCTTTCGGATGCTGCGGCTGTTTTGCCAGGATCGCTAGGGCTTCTCGCATCGGCGAGTTTTAACAAGGATAACTTCGCCTTGTATGAACCGCCGGGCGGATCCGCTCAGGATATCGCTGGCAAAGGAATCGCTAATCCAATTGCTCAGATTCTTTGTGTAGCAATGATGTTGCGCTATTCCTTTGGCCTGTCGGAAGAAGCTTCGCTAATCGAGAAATCGGTCGAAACTGTTTTGAAGGGAGGTTTTCGAACCAAAGACATCTACCGTGGGAAAGGTTCACTAGTAGGCAGCAGGGAAATGACCGATCAAATCATTACTCATGCTTCCTCCGTACTATGTAAGAGCTCATAAACGAGGAGAGGTGGCGATGAATAGGACCGTCAATTATGCGTTCTTCAAAGACAAATTTGTGCCAATTGAGGCCGCCAACGTTAACATCAAAACCCACGCATTTATGTACGGTACCGCAATCTTTGAAGGTATAAGGGGCTATTGGAATCCCTCTAAACACGAAATGTATGTCTTTCGCCTGAAAGAGCATATTGCCCGAATGTTCGACAACATGAAACTCCTCTATTTTGAAAGCAAGTATTCGCAGGATGAAGTGTACGAAATTATTGTCGATCTCTTGAAGAAAAATCTACCAAAGACTGATACATACATCAGACCTTGCGCCTACAGCTCCGCGCTCAGCATCGGTCCGGGGCTAATGGATAACCCAAGCGACATTTGCATTTTTACAGTGCCCTTTGGTGACTATTACAACAATGCAGCACTCAAAGTGCAGGTTTCGGCTTGGCGGCGCGTTGAAGATAATGCCATACCCTCCCGCGGCAAAATCATTGGTGCCTATGCCAATACAGCACTTGCCAAAACGGATGCTGTTCGGGCAGGCTTCGACGAGTGCATAATGCTAACCGAAAGCGGCCATGTTGCCGAAGGCAGCGCCATGAATGTTTTCCTGGTAAAAGGGGGTAAGTTGATTACTCCCGCCAGTACGGACAATATACTCGAAGGAATTACTCTCGGAACTGTCGTTGAAATAGCCAGAGAGCAATTTGGTATTGAAACAATTTCTCGCTCCGTTGACCGCAGCGAACTATATCTAGCTGACGAAGTATTCTTCTGCGGAACCGGTGCGCAGATTGTTGCTATCGGTGAAGTAGATAGACGCCCAGTTGGTGATGGTAAAGCAGGTCCGATCACAACCAAGATCCGCGATACTTATATCGACATCTGCCGCGGCAATATCCCACAGTATTATAAATGGCTCACACCCGTCTATGGTTCCACAAATGGAAAAACAGACGGGTCTTTTGTCAGTAATGTGGCCATATCTGCTACTTCGGTCAGCTAGATCGCAGAACGATAGCACGCAATTTATTGGCGAGTGTCCAGCTATTTACAGTCGACCCTATGTAGCTTAGGTATTTTATCTATTTGCGTGACAATGAATCGACCGGATCCTTCAAAATATTGACGGTAATTTGGTGGGAGATCATAGGCGAAAAAATGTGTCATTCCTGGATCTAATCGGGGAATGCCTGGTTTCTTGAGCAACAAGATTTTATTAGTTGGAGTAAGCAGGTGACTGATGACAAGCATTTGACGCGAATTCGTGTGACGTTCATCTTCGTAGGTGACAAGGAGTGCCGGGAGAGGTTCCTCATTCACTATCCGCGCGATAGCCACAAAATCTCCGCCCAGTGGTTTTTCCCTCCATGTGGTTGCCTGTGAACAGATGGCACAGGAGAAAAGTCCAGTCAAAAGTAAAATAGAAAAGGCTACTCGCCATGCGAGTTGCTGAGCATCGGTCTTTCCTCTCAACTTTATATAGAATAAGTAGGCAACTAAAACTACGATGCCAATCGTAGCAGCGGTTTGATATCTGGGAGGTACAGAACACCTACCACCGACTGCGAGATCAAGGATCATAAGAGGAAGTGAATTCGTTGCAATCAGAGTTAGCACGAATTTTGCAACTCGAGAAGATTTGCGACACATTTCGACCGCGGCAAACAATTCCACCAAAACAACTGCTCCCATCAGGACCTGAAACGGCGCACTAAGATGGCCTGGATCAAAAAGAGCACCGGCAAAGTTTGCATTCCAAATGCTGAGTAAATCGCACAATGAGGCCGGATTTAGTAGCCAATGTATTCCGTTAGCACCTAACTCTAAATGTTCCCAAACGACTGCCAGCCATGGAAAATAAGCTACAAAGGCAAAGGCCCAGGCAGCAAAGAATTTACCGAACTGCTTCCATTTCATCCCCTTTTCCAGAAGTAAGTAGATAAGCTGTCCGGCCATAACCAAAATGGTCAGCAGTGAAGTGTATAGGGCAAAAATCAGACAGAGAGAGTAAGCAATCCAGCCTCTTAAGTTTTGTTTGCGTACGGCCCGCAGGAAGCAGGCACTGAGCACTATTGCCGCTACAGCGAAGAGTGAGTATTCGCGCGTTTCTTGAGCATAGACTACTAATATAGGTGATAGGGACAATAAGGATGCCGCTAGCATTCCCAGGTAATGTGTTCCTGATAATTCGAAGCAGAGCCAAAAGATCGCAGCTATCTGTACTAGACCAATCAGCGCCGACAGGAGTCTTAGCATAAGAACGCTGTAGCCTACATATTTAGCCCAAAAGTAGAGAAGACAGTAGTACAAAGGTGCGTGGATTGGTTCTAATTCAATCAGAGATTGGATTGTATCTTTAAGGCCTCGCTTTTCGTTAGGAATCTGAAAGGTCAAAAGCTCTTTGACTTCGATAGGGTTCTCAGTTCTGAGAAGGCTGTGCCATTCATATGTTGTTCCGGAAATGTGACTGGCAGAAATGGTTTCGTCTAACCAGAACACTTTTTTATCGAGGTTATAGAGTCGAAAGAATATGCCCGCGGCAATTGCGAGAGCGAGAATGTACCAAATGAAGGTGTTCTCGCGATGACTAGCTAGTGATTGTTTTTTTCTCACGGTGTGCAGACCTATTTGCAGTCGACTCTTTGAAAGTGAGGTATGTGGTCGATCTGTGAAACTGTGAATCGATCGGTATGTTTAAGATCGTGGATCATGAATGGATGAGTGTTGATCCCGATTAAGATGAGCAAAAACTTTGCGGCTTGGGGGAAATTGCGGCAGGTTTCAATGGCAGCATAGACTTCGAATAATACCACTGCTCCCATCAGTAGTTGAAACTCCAGATGGTAATTGCATGGATCAAAGAAACTACACGCGAAGTTTGTACCCACATCAACTGGCGATAGCCCCTCTCGCATATACCGTTCCCTCTGGATACGACTCCAATCGCAGTATATCGAAATTGCCGGGCTTTACCAGTCTCCTACCAATCGGGTTTTTGCATGGTTGTAAAGTCGATAATAAATCGAGGTTACTAAAGGTTGTGCTATCAGCGGGAATAGGACTTACCCGTGCTCAATCATCTTGATGTTAAGCGCCTCTATGCGCTCTCTCATGTCTTTCCCTTCTCGTAATGCCGCCGCTCCTTCAGTGTGACGCTTTTGTCGTCGAAGGGTTTCCGCTAATTCGGCGTACATGTCAACCGAATATCCATTATCCTTACCAAATAGATCTCCGAATTGTTTGATTGCGTTTCTGATCAGTGCTTCTCTCTGTTTTAGCTCTTCGATGGTAAACGGTGCGTCCTTTGAGGATGCCCATTTGGTCTTACGAATATGGTCCAAGAAGCATTCTGCCTGGACGAGCTCCAGCGCTCGATCAAAGTGATGCAGATTTGTAGAGAACTCGGTATGGTGCGATTGAGCTGCGACGGCGGCCTTCGTCTGCTTGAGTCTTTCGGGCGTGAGTGGCAGGATCCAAGCGCGATCGTTGGTGGGGAAGTAAACGGATGCCAGTTTTTTGTACTGACCCCCATGCATTGCCGGATAGTAGTTTGGGCATACTCCCGGTAAGGCTCCCGGATAGCCTTTTGGAGCTTGCCATTTGTAAGCTGTCTCTGAGGCACGAAGAAACAGAATGAAGTCTCCCTTGTAGTCCCCATTACCGTTTAGGTAGCATTTGGCGATCGTCAGATACTGTCCATTGTTATACAGCTTATCCAATGAGACAGTAGGAGGTAGGTCAGGTGGTTCGTGGGCAAGTGCAGAGTCTTTGAGTCGTTCGCGCACCAAAACGCTTGTGCATGTCGCTTGAGAGCTTCCCGAATTGATATTGCCTACAACAATGTCCGTTGATGTGGCTACTAATTGTCGTATATCCGCTTTCTGCCAAGTTGCTTGAAGCGCTGCGCGCTCAAGGCGTATCTGCTTGAGTGTTGCCTTCATTCGATCGACGGTGTCCTGTGAGTATTTTGCGTGCCAGGCAATTTCCGGTTTGCTCGCAAGTGATTCACGATAGAGCCAAACAACCTGCTTTTCTCGCGGTGCAAAAGTGCGCCACTTCATGTTGTTCCATTCCCTGATCCACGGCCGTGGATTGTGGTCGTTCCCACACAGAGGAATTGGTCCAGGATCCCATACCATGTCGACTTCTTTGGGAAGCTGGGGACCATTTAACACTTCGTCGACGAGAACCTTGCCTCGGGGTGGGTCTCCGTTTGTGAATTGATCTTTGTCCATACGAACAATTGTGATTACACAGATTGGCTCGTTGCGACGAACCGAGGATCGGAGCGCCATTGGTTTGTCTAGGCTGAAATCTATGTTTTTACCTGAAGATGGCAGGCATGCAAATGTTGGCAAAATGAAAAGGATTAGGAAAATAAAAATGCGCATGATTGTATGGGATCTCACTAGGAAAGCAGGATAGATAGTGGTTTCCGGTGATCGTGATTATATCTATGTTGCTGATTGCGTGCTTGAGTTCCCCATGCGGTTTACCCCACTCAAATTGGTGGAGTAATTACTAGTAAGTACTCAGTGAAAATCCCGGGAGGGAAGATCCGGATTGCCAGCTAGTACCGGTAAAGGTGCTACGTGATCGGTGACTATATTGATTACGCCTTCATCGATTTGCAATGTACCGGAGACCGCCAGGAAATTTTGATGGAGCAATACATCTCGATAGGCAGTAAATACTTTGGGCTTTATAACAATATTGGCTAGTCCGGTTTCGTCCTCAAGCGTAAAGAACATAAAGCCCTTTGCCGTTCCGGGACGTTGCCTGCAAATGACACTAGCTGCCAGAGTGAGATATTCGCCGTGTTCTCCATTTTTGAGATCGGCACAGCTTTTCATGCCATGTTGTATGGCCCATGGTCGATAGAACTGCATTATATGCTCATAAACCGATAAGTGCTGAGTTTCATAGTCCGCAACGATTTTTTCAAGCTCTTTCATGGGTGGGATTTTTGCAGATGACTTGTCTTTATCGGCACCGTAGTTATCCAGGATGTCGAGTAACGGCAATTTTTGCCTTTTAGCCATGGCAATGACTTCCCATAGGGCCCGTCTTCGTCCGGGGATGAAAGTTTCAAAGGCACCTGCGGTCGCCAGTGCTTGCAATGTTTTCCAACCGAGTTTGCTGCGCCTGCAGACATCTTCCGCGGATTGGAAAGGGCCGCCAGTTTTCCAGGCCTCTTCTAAAAGTTGTTTTGCTTTTGTGCCCAGATGTTGTATGTAACGCAGACCAATCCTAAGTGCAAATGGTTCCTTGATGCTGCCGTTGCTATTAGATTCTATTCTTTCTAATGTACAGTCCCAACTGCTTTTAGCTAAATCGACCGGTCGCACTTCCACGGCATGCCTGATTGCGTCTCGAATCAAAGTATTGGGGCTATAGAAGCCGAGAGGTTGAGCATTGAGCATCGCGCAGAAAAATTCAGGAGCGTAGTATTTTTTCAAATAAGCCGATGCATAGGCAAGCAGGGCAAATGAGGCTGAATGACTTTCTGGAAATCCATAGTTTGCAAATGCCTGGAGTTGGTGAGTCAGCGATTCTATTGCGTGTTCGGCAAAGCCATTTTTGCGCATTCCGGCTGCCAGGTTTTCACAAATTACAGACATTTTTTCATTTGATCGTTTCCAGCTCATTACTCGTCGCAGTTGGTCAGCCTGTGCCGGAGTGAAATTGGCAGCGATGACGGCGACGCGCATTCCTTGTTCCTGGAAAAGTGGAACCCCCAATGTTCTTTCTAGAATTGGAATGAGTGAGGGGTGAAGATAACTTACCGGTTCAATGCCGCGACGCCTGCGAATATAAGGATGGACGATGTTTCCCTGGATTGGTCCCGGTCGAATCAAAGCGATTGAAACGACAATGTCATAGAATCTTTGTGGTTGTAGTTTTGGCAAAATGCTCATTTGTGCGCGTGACTCAACTTGAAAGATGCCTATGGTGTCTGCTTCGGCAAGCATTTTATAGATCTGAGGATCCTCCATATTTAGTCGCGCCATATCAAAGACTATGTCTCTGTGTTTGGCGATCAATCTGGTTGCTTCCTGGATCATGGAGAGCATGCCCAAACCGAGGAGATCGATTTTGAACATGCCTACGGGGCCGAGATCATCCTTGTCCCATTGAATAACAGTACGATCCTTCATGGAAGCCGGCTCAATGGGGACGAATTTGCCCAGAGGCTCACCAGAAAGTACAAATCCTCCTACGTGTATGGAACGATGACGAGGCAGGCGATCTAGTCCTGCCACGACGTTGATCAATAGCCGAACGCGCCGGTCTTGCAGATCAAGCCCTGCTTTAGCTGCGCCTTCACTAGCTAAATAGTTGGCTGCTTCGCCTGCTTCTGCATAATTGGAAAAAGTTGCCAACTTTTCCGTCTGCTCCTGGGAGAAGCCCAGAACTCTTGCAGCATCACGTACTGCAGAACGACCGCGATAAGTGATGGTTTCACAAACCATGCCGGCATGCTCGCGACCGTATTTGTTATAGACGTATTGGAGGACGATCTCCCGATGTTGGTGAGCGATATCTAGATCTATGTCGGGTGGTTCATCACGTCCTTCAGATATAAATCGTTCGAAGAGGAGATCCATTGCCACAGGATCTACGGCGGTAATCGAGAGGCAATAACAGACCACTGAATTTGCTGCCGAGCCTCTGCCCTGCACGAGGATGTTTTGCGCTCTGGCAAATTGCACGATGTCCCACATAATCAGGAAGTAAGGTGCAAATTCCATTCTGGCAATTACGTCAAGCTCATGTTGTATTTGCTGGCGGTGCTTCTCGCTGATAGGGGAGAACAAGCGATTTGCTCCTTCCCATACTAATTTTGCAAGAAATTGGTCATGGCTCAAATTGTCCGGGGTAGGGAAGTGAGGTAGGGATGGTTTCAAGGCGTAGAGTCTGAATTGACATCTCTCTGCTACTACTAAAGTGTTCTCTAGGAACTCTGGATAGTTGTGCCAGATAGCCGCCATTGCCTGTGGTGACTTCAAGCACCAATTGTCATTTGGGCGCAACCTTCTGCCAGCGCCGGCTAAAGTTACTTCGTGTTTTAAGCAAGTGAGGACATCATGAATAATGCGCTTTTGTGCGCCTGCATAGTGAACATTATTTGTTGCCACACAAGGCAAGGAATAGCGTTTTGAAAGTTCATACAATTGCCTACAGATAACCGCTTCTTGCGCTAGTTCATGGTCCCACAATTCTAGGAAGAGGCGACCCTTGAATATTTCTTGCAATTGGTCTATCGATTTTATTGCTTCGTTGATGTTTCCTTTGGAAAGTTGAGATGGTATGGCACCCTGAGGACAGCCCGATAAAGCAACCAATCCTGATGAATTATCTGCCAGATCGATATAGGAAACTCTGGGTAAGCCACGCGCACAAGCCGATCTGGCTTTGCTAATCAGGTAACAAAGGTTCTTGTAACCGGTGACGTCTTCTACCAACAGGATCAAGTGCGATTGATCGGCAAGAGTTATTTCGGCACCAAGAATGGCAGGGAAGTCTATTTCCTTGGCGGCTTCTGAAAAGCGGACGATGCCGCCAAGATCATCATGATCCGTCAGGGCCAGGGCGCTCAACCCCAGGTCTTTTGCGGTGGCAATTAACTCTTCGGGGTTGGAAGCACCGTCAAGCAGAGAAAATGAGGAATGGCAATGAAGTTCTGCGTATTGCATGTACCTAATCAAAAAAGCCTTCGATCTGCCAGGCGCCACTCTGTTTGTCGTGGGTTAACAAAATCAAGTAGACGACTGGATTTTTGATGCTACTAGCGGGAACCATCTTTGTATCGGCTGGTTCGGCCAGAATCCTGTAGTAGTATTTTGAAGATGGTTTATTCCACCAGAGCACGGACAAGCATTCCGGCCTGGTGATGCACCTGACTCTGTACCATTGTTTCTGATAGTTTATGGCTGAAGGCAAGTTGTCTTTCAGTTCCACAAGAACTTGAACCGGCTGCTTTCGTAGAACTAGGTCTGATGGTAGCAATCGCTCCGCAGTCTGATTGACATAGTTAAGATTGATCGGAACAAGGGAATCCGAGAAAGAGTTTTGTGTGATCGGTACCCATGTCCCTGCCGTATCAAAGGTGTAGTGATCGCTAGCTACTGCCTTTGTTGCGGTATTGCTGCCGATGCTTGTTAAAAACCGCTGCAATAGTAAGAGGAGTGAAGATGGTAATTGTGCCGCTGTGCTGCCATAGTCACCAAGCAGTTTATTTGTTTTTGAGGAGTGACTCTCGAACTTATTGGTATCTATAGGAGGTTGTTCCCATAGCTCTTTGGAGAAACGGGAGATGCCTAGTTTTAGTCTGGTAAATTCCCTCTCTAGAGGATTAGCGTCCAGAGATAATTTCACGACTTGTAGTAAAAATTGCGGATGGTTGGTAGGGCGAATCAGTTTCAATGTCCGTTCGTTAAACTTCTCATCCTCGTTGTAGAACGACAGAGTCATTTCCTCAGCCCATAATCCTGACTGCTTGAGGTCTGATGAGAGCCGATCCAGCATGGATTTCACCGCAAAAATGGTGTCGTTCAAGGAGCTGATAGCGCCACCCATATCGGCTATAGATTCAAATTGTTTTTCAGGCTCGGGAATAGTTGGTTTTCTGTTATCCAATCCTTGTGCCAATTCATGCGCAATCTTGCCTCCTCTACCAAATCTTTCTATGAGTGATTCCACAGGGAGGTCAGTCAGTTGCCCCATCGACTTAATTCCGAGATCTAAGAGCGAGCTTTCTATGTCAGGATCTAATTGCAAATGCTTTACGGAAAGGGGTGCCAAAAAGTTTTTGTCTTCGCCGCGAGGCACAATAAACAGCCGGTTGAATTTTAAGCGGGCTGCTACGGTTGCTGCGAAGGCACTGTCAGCGATACCAATATAAGCATCTGTGAATCTGGAAAGACCGCAGGTTCTTAGAATCTTATGACAAAATTTGCTTTCTCCGCCCATATGCAGCAATCCGGATGCATCCAGCAAAAAATCACCCAATCCTAAATCCGCTACTTTGGGCGAACAATTGTTGAGAGTGGTTATTAGCTGCCGCTGAACACTCAGGTAAAGCGGTTGATCTAATTCTCTCAATACTAATTCTGAACATAACGCTTTGGCTTCTGGTAACCGCATGTTCGGCAAGACGCCCTGGCGGGTAGCTTGTTCAGAGCACACAAATATGCGAGCGCGGTTGTATCCACCTGGTGTTAATTTACCGTTGACGAGTGCAAAGGGTATGCCTTTGAGCTCTTCATGTCTTTGGTGTACGGCGATCTGGAACTTGGGGATGTGTAAACAAGCTATTCGTGACATGAGAAGTAACCTGCACCTCCGCCGTGTGTGACAGCCCGTCTTTAGTTACCGAACAATAAATCGAAGGAAGAATCATGACTGCGCCATGCAATCCCTCTACAGGTTTTATAGTCGGCCCCCAACGAAAACCAATTTGTGCGTAACAACCCCATCCTGGTTCTGAAGATTCGCTATCGCGCAGCAAAATCAGGGCGGTTTTTGATCTCGCTAAAGAATTGTTCAGTCGTGCATAAACTCTACTGGGCACAGGCCTGCTTCGTTCGCTTGAGCCAAGATCCAAAATCACCACATCGAAAGCGTTACAGCGAATAAGTTCATCGGCTGCCCATAAGTGTTCTTGTGTTATCAACCGTTGCTTCAAGCGCTTGCTTTTATTAGGAGGGTTCCGACTGACCAAACCCTGATGCGGCAATGACAAATTGCGGATCACCCAGAATTTGCCAGATGATGAGGGAGGCTGGTCATGAGCCAACATATTTGTTGGCTTTGCCCCACATAACCCTTTTTCTATAAAAATCCAATCGGAGGCAACTAGTTTGTCTTCTGCATCTATGTAGGCTACGTCAAGTCCAGATGCGCACCAGTTGCTAATGATGGCACGCAGGATCGAGGTTTTACCAGATGAGACAGTGCCGAGCCATTCGGTTATGCGCTGTCGAGCAACTCCGCGCGTTAAGCTGTGGTCAATTTCCGCTATGCCTGTAATGAGAGTTTTCTGCCTGCTATCCGCACGCACCCACTTGCCTGGAAAAAGATTTTCAAAATGTTGTTTTAAAAC
>PSRH01000166.1 GCA_003175915.1 Candidatus Melainabacteria bacterium
ATCACTGAGTTGCCTTTCAAGGGTGATCGATTTTTACCTCTTAAGAGAGTTTCTCAATTGAGGCTCCATGTGCTCTAGTGTAATTAGTTGCGGCTGAGCTGGCCGATACCGCAAAAGCAAAAGCGGCAGTGGATGAGCTAAGTCAACAACATTCGACAATCTTCCGGGCTGCCCATGATCTTCTCTAACAAGTGGTGCGTGGATGAGCAGCCGGAGAAGATAAAGGAAGCCGGAGAAGTGGTTACTACAAGTAAGACAACAGCATTTAATGAGCGTCCAGGTTCTGAATTTCAGAGCCCATTGACCGAATTCGTAATTCGTTCTGCTTCGCGCTTGGTTTCGCAAATATTAGAGGCGGAGGTCGAGGAGTTTTTGTCTTCACACGCCCAATTGTCCGATGAGAAAGGCAAACCGCGAGTGGTTCGCAACGGCTATCTGCCTATAAGGCAGGTAAGGACTGCCCTGGGCAAGGTGCCGGTGAGGATACCGAGGGTGCGTGATCGCTCCAAAGGACCAGTCTCGGAGCGGATCAAATTCAGCTCCAAGATCATCTCGCCCTATCAGCGCCGGACTAATTGTCGCGGGCACTTCATCAATCAGTTCTTAACCGAGCTTGGTAAGGGTGACTTGGTGGAAGCGGCGGCAGCGTTGTTGGGTTCTAGGCAGAGCGCTGTAACGCCAGCGATTGTCAGTCGCCTCAAAGACGCCACCGGCACTAGAAGTAAGTTGGAAGAAAAGCGCTTTCGCTATGTTTGGGTAGACCGGGTTCGGGAAGAGATCGATCCTATTTCATCTCCGTCTGCCCTGATCGTGGCTATTGGCGAAACCGACTGGGGTGAAAAGAACCTACTTTTGGTAATGGAGCAGCAGTCGGCCGGTTCAAATCTTTACCGCACGCTGGTTGAAAAACTATCGGAGCTTGGGATTTCCGGTCAACCCTTCGTTGCTCTGTCCAATGAATGTTGGGCCAACTGAAGGTATTTTCTCAGTAGTCGATTTGACCGGTGAAGGTGAAAACAATGCACCGAGCAATTCGTCGAATGCCTTTACCAACATATTGAACTGTTTCAGGGTACTTGGTTTGGTCATATAGCAGACGACGCTCTGATCTGCCGAAGCATGTATATGCCTTGTCTCGGTAGAAGCGGTCAGTATTGCTATTGGCACATTTTTTAGTTGTGCGTCCCGGCGCAACTCCGCGAGGAGTTCCAGACCGCTCATACCAGGCAGGATGAGATCAAGAAGTATGAGGGTTCGTTCGGCAATGGTTTCAATGTTGCCCTGTTTCAAATGGTGTAACGCGTCTTGCGCATTTGATTTAACGACCGGAGCGCACTTGTATTTGCTTGCTTCGATCACTTCAAGGATTAAGGAGGCGTCGATGGAATTGTCTTCGATCAAGACGATTTCGATGCCTTCGTTGCTAGCTTTTGAGCTGGCTATTCTTGGCATATTGGAAGGAAAGAGCAGCACTTGAAAGTCCTTACCCAGCCCGGATAAGAATCGATGTTCTTGCGAAAGAACATGAGGGGTTTCAGGTCGTTTTGAGTCAGTCATTGCCGGTTACCTTAATTGAGAAGCTAAATTCAGCACCACGCCCGATGGCACTGTGTACATCCATATGTCCGCCGTTTTGTTCAATAATGGATTTGCAAATATAGAGTCCTAGGCCGATCCGCGACATGCTCTTGTTGCGATCCAGCTGGCTGAAAGGTTCGAAGATAAGCTTGTGATGTTCGGGACTTATGCCCTGCCCGTTATCCTTGATGCAAATAATGTGGAGGTCGTTCAAGCGTTGAGCGTGAAGAAAAATGCGCGGGGGTTCGGCGCTGCGATACTGGATAGCGTTGCGGATGAGATTAGTGAGCACCGTCTCCAGTTGCTCAGGATTGTAGCGCACCGCAGGCAATCCCTTAGAAGTGACACTGGCCTGAGACTGATCAATATCTTCTTTCAGTTCGGAAAGGACGTTCTCTAAAAGCTGGTCCATTTCAACCATTGGTCTTGGACTGTTGGGACGATGCTCCATCAGCGCGCAGTCCAAAATGCCGTCAAGAAGCCTTTGCATCCTTTCGGCCACATGCAAAGATCTGGACACCAGCTCTAACGCTTGCGGATCGATATTGGTTCCATATTGAGAGCTGACCGCCTCTAGATAGATACGCAGACTTCTCAGGGGACTGCGCATTTCGTGGGCCGCCAGTGCCGCAAAGTTTGCGGGCCGAGCGTCAAATTTGCCCAGCGAGTCAACTCCACTCGTTGTTGTTTCTAGGCTCAAGGTGACATTCTTCTCCATGGCAAAAGCACCTGTTCTTGTCCACGATTATAGATGAGAAGAAACACATAGTCGTCACACCTGGAGCTTGATTCGCGCCTCACTTGGCGGTTTCCTAAGTCACTCGAAATGGTGGCTTGTTTCTCACTCGAAATGGTGGCACAGACCTGCCTCTCAACCGGACGGACGATGGCAATTGCCGAAAGTTGCAAAATTTATTAGGCCTGGTAAAAGTCAAAAAAACTGGCAGATTGGTGGACTTTGAGTGACGCGGTGGAAAATTTGGTGTGGTTAAATAGTGAACGGCCAGTTAATTCAAATTTTTTTGACGGCATAATATAGCAGACAGAATATTTAGGGAACCATTTCATGCTAGAGGCTGAAGCTGTGAGAACAATCTCCGCTCATACCGGAAACGCAGGCTCGAGCGTGACCAGATCTACTCCTGTCGTTGACGAACACCCTGCCAATTACTATGAGATCCTCGGATTGGATCGCTTTGCTTCAACAAACGAAGTGGAGAAGGCATTCTTAAAGAGGGTTCGATTTTTACTTTCTTCCCAAGATGGTGACCAACCTTCTTCTCAGTTCAAGGAAGATATCGTCAGTCTCTTTGTCGCCAGAGATGTTTTAAAGGACCCGCTCAGCCGGGAAGAGCATGACTTTCAGCTTCTCAGCTTGAGGCGGAAGTCTAGCCCCTCGGCGACGCCTTCTTGGAAGTGGTTAGAGGAAATCGACGCTGGCAGAATGCAGGTGGCGGAAGCCCTGATGTTAGCTGAACTTGCCAGTACTTCTACCCTGCAAATGGAGTTGGAGTTGCATGAAACTGCTTCGCTTGAGCAATTCAAAACCTGTCTGGTTGAGGACAGAGTCGTGTCTGAACTGCAGCTTGATGCTGCGATTTTAGCAAGACTGCTTCTGAAAAGAGGCCGCTTGCGAAAGGCCTCTCTGAAGCGAATCTTCCGGGCAGTGAAGAATTTCGGTGTGGATTTCATCGATTCCTTACTGGTGACCATCGATATCAGTCTTGATGAATTGATTGCTCTTGCTCATTCAAATGAGTTGAAATGCCTGCAAGAAAGCCTGGCTGAACGACTTGAGAAAAAACAGGCTGTCGCTGTTACTAGTTAGACGTCTGGGAACCACCTACGGTGCCAAGATTTATTCGAGTCAAAACAATCTCGTCCGAATGATCATATGATCGCGGAGGTGCACCATGTTGCAAGATGAATTGAACTATTTGCGTGGACAGTTGCATGGACTAGAAGCAATTTTTCTTGAGCTGGCACCGTTTCACGTACCCCTCAAGCGCCAGGAAATCCAGGACTTCTATGACAATTACGTCTATCTGGCAATGAAGCCTACTTCAGCCACATCGCAGAGCAATCTTCGCCAGCGTTTCAATCTCAAAGCCAATCACGTGCAACACATCGTTGATGGCGCTGAATCATTGGGTGATGCACAGGACAAGTTGAATTTGATCTATGCTGCTTGCTCCTTGCCGAATGAAAGGCTGAATGCTCTCAATAAGGATGTTGAAAGATTCTGCAGGATGTTGATCGGTAAATCTCAAATTGACGAGGCATTGCTCGCCAATATTTGTGGTGCAGTTCCAATCCGTCCCAACGAAGCGAGGCTGTTATTGGCCTCAACGATGTTTTTGATCACAGAGTACATAGAAGGCAAATCAGGCGAGGTGCCGCTCTATTACCTTCTCGAGCGACTGATCGATGTATTCGATAGGAAAGAGTGCTTGAGCAAGCAAGACCCTTTTATGATCGAAGCTCGCTGCCTGTCAGAGGCGATGCGGAGTTGATCCGGCTTTCTGACCGCATTGCTATATGCTAGTAGAGATCAGTGGCTCGGCAATCCAAGCGACAAAAAGAAAGGGGCGTAGGGAGTGAGCCATGCCCCTTCTTAAGACGAAGGTTACCCGCTGTCTCTAACCTTCTCCCATGTGCATTTTGTGGAAGTGGCCGGGACCGCCTGGTCCTGGTCCTGGTCCAAAGTGATGGTGACCTCTGCCATGCCAACGGAAGGCGCGTTCTCGTATGCTCTTGCGTTGTTCTGGCGTCAGGACGTTCAAGCAATCGATCTTGCTGGCTAGCTTAAGATTGCTGACCTCGTCTTTGAGGCTATTAATATCGCTTTGCAGTGCTTTGGCTTTGGCTGCGTCTACGTTGGCCGAAAGCAAGGCATCGCGCAGGTGCCGCTTTTTGCTGGCAATCTCAACCATTTTGGGTCCGACTGCATCGAGGAAGTCGTTCCTAATCGAATGAATCTTCTCGAGCTGCTCGTCTGATAGATCAATTGGCTTACACTGGCTGCCGCATTCAAGGCCGCCAGCCGGGCCGATCGGTGCTGCTACGGGCATTTCGTCCCCAGCAAAAACTACATCTCCTTCGAGGACATCGGGGGCTGGCATTCCGACGGTAAAAGCGATTTCGGACGGGGGTGGTTCCAATCCTGGCGGGGGCTCATCGTCTGCTAAGGCAGGAATCCCTGTTAAGAGCATCCCGGAAAGCAGAGCGGTCAATAGGTTCCCTTTTGAAGCGCTCATGGCAAGTTTTCTCCTTCCAAAATAAGTTCGCGAACTTTCCTATAACGACAGGCGCCCCAGAAAAGTTCAATTAATGGCTAAGAAATAATTTTCCGGTCAAAATTCCAGATTTTTTGGGGTACGCGGAAAGGGAATTACGTCTCTGATATTTCCCATCCCTGTGACGAATTGGACGGTTCTTTCCAGTCCCAGTCCGAAGCCGGCATGGGGGGCCGTACCAAATCTCCTTAAGTCGAGATAGAACCAGTATTCCTCTGGCTTAAGATTAGCCTCCTTCATGCGCTCTTCCAGCACGTCAAGCCGCTCTTCGCGCTGGCTGCCGCCAATGATCTCGCCCACTTTAGGGACCAGAACATCCATCGCCGCTACGGTTTTCCCGTCTTCGTTTAGTCGCATGTAAAAGCTCTTGATCGCGCGCGGATAGTTATAGACGATCACCGGGCTTTTGAAATGTTTCTCGGCCAGATACCGTTCATGTTCGGACTGCAAATCAGTACCCCAGCTGACCGGAAACTCAAAGCTTTCCTTACTGGCTGTAAGAATGTCGACTGCCTCGGTATACGAGAGGCGGACGAATTTGCTCTCGACGATTCCCTTCAACGTTTCAATCACCGTCTTGTCGATGCGCTCATTGAAAAATGCCATGTCCTCAGGGCAGTTTTTGAGGACATCCGAGAATATCGTTTTGAGAAATGCCTCGGCCGTATCCATATTGCCTTGCAGATCGCAAAACGCCATTTCCGGCTCAATCATCCAGAACTCAGCCAGATGCCTGGAAGTGTTGGAATTCTCCGCTCTAAATGTCGGCCCGAAGGTATAAACGTTGGTGAGCGCCATGGCGTACATTTCGGCTTCTAGTTGCCCGCTTACGGTCAAATTGGCCGGCTTGCCAAAGAAGTCTTGCTCGTAGTCGACTTTCTTATGACCATTGTCTTCTTTGGACGGCAATTGATTCAGATCAAGGTTGGTTACCGAGAACATTTGCCCGGCGCCCTCACAATCGCTGCCCGTGATGATTGGCGCATGCACGTAGACGAAGCCACGCGAAAGGAAAAAATTATGGATGGAACGGCAGATTTCATTGCGCACGCGGGCCACTGCCCCGAACGTATTGGTTCGCGGTCGCAAGTGAGCGATTGTTCTAAGAAACTCAAAGGAGGTTCCCTTCTTCTGAAGCGGATAGCTGGTTTGATCGGCAAAGCCGTGCACCTTTACGGTCTTGGCTTTCAATTCGGTAGCCTGCTCCTTGCCAGGAGAAGCTACGACTACTCCGTCTACTTCAACGCTGCTACCAATGCCAATCTTAAGTATTTCGCTTTCGTAATTGGGCAAATCGGAGGCGGCGATCACCTGGATGTTGCGCAGGCAGGAGCCATCGTTCACTTCCAGGAATGAAAAACCTTGCTTTGAATCCCGCCGGGTCCTGACCCAGCCGCAAAGCTTGATTTCTTGTCCGATTGCCTCTGCCTTAAGGGCGTCAATTACGTTGGTGCGGCGCATAGTTACCTGTCGATGAGCGGTCGAGCGATCTGGAAAATGACATCTGACAGCATTAAACTTTAAACCACGGCTCGTTACAATGATAATTACAGCCCTACGGGGCGCTCCGTAACATCTTTTTGATGGGTTACATGTCATGAATCCCACGCGCGCCGACCAAATCGGTCCCTTGGAAATGTTCAAGATAGGGGTAGGGCCTTCCAGTTCTCATACTGTCGGTCCGATGCTGGCTGCCCTTAGATTTCGCGATGAGATGCTTGAGTTCCTGGCTAAGAAGGGGACTGAGAAAGAAAACCTTTCCTTGACTGTTGAGCTATTTGGCAGCCTTTCCGCAACAGGTCGCGGCCATATGACCGATGGCGCCATTTCAGCCGGACTAACGGGCTTGCACCCGAAAACAGCCGATCCGGATGAGATTTGGCAGGCTATCCCTAAATTGAAGAAGGAGAAGCTGATCCATGTCGGTGACAGGGTGGTTGTTTTTGATCCTGATAATGACTTGAAATGGGGCGGCTTTACCATGGGCGACAAACCATTGCCCCATCCGAACACAATCCGCTTTAGCTTGCTGCGTAAAGATAAGCCTGTGCTGTCGACCGTTATGGTCTCAATTGGCGGCGGTTTCATAGAAAGCGTCGATCCTGATACAGGCATGCGCCGAGCTCCAGATCTGGCCTCGATAAAACAGTTACCTTACCCATATGATTCGGCGGCGGAATTCATCGAGGTTTGTGAAAAGTCCAGTTTGACACCCTGGCAAATCGTCATCGAAAATCAAAAAGCGAAGGGCATTTCCGAGGAAGAACTGCGTAAGGGTTTAAATGATGTTCTAAAAACGTTCGATGCTTGCATCGAGCGAGGTCTCAAGGCCGATGGCATTCTTCCGGGTGGATTGAAGGTGCGTCGCCGAGCCAAGGAGCTCTATAAACAACTGAAACAAGGGAAGAGAAAACCAGCTCTAGGAGGAGATTTGCGACCATCGGTCTATGCCATGGCCGTCAATGAAGAAAACGCCGCCGGTGGGCGAGTGGTTACTGCTCCCACCAATGGTTCATCAGGACTAATACCGGCTGTCTGGCGCACCCTCAAGGAAACGAACAAGCTATCTAAAAAGACGATGGAGAATGGCTTGATCGTTGCTTCAGTGATTGGCGCGCTCGTTAAAACACATGCCTCCATTAGTGGTGCGGAAGTTGGTTGCCAGGGTGAGGTCGGTACATCCTGCGCCATGGCCGCCGCCGGCGCGGTTGCTATGTTGGGTGGTTCGGTCAGGCAAATGGAACAGGCAGCTGAAATAGGCATCGAACATCACCTGGGAATGACCTGTGACCCTATTCAAGGACTGGTCCAAATTCCTTGCATAGAACGAAACGCCATGGGTGCCGTAAAGGCTTTGAATGCTGTCTATCTCTCTCTGGCCAGCGACGGACGCCACATTGTCAGTCTGGATAAGGCTCTGGCAGTGATGAAACAAACCGGCCTGGACATGAACCAACAGTACAAAGAAACCGCTACTGGCGGGCTGGCTTTGGGTTAGTAACCACTCCCCTATTTTCCAATGCACCTGAGGCGTAGGGGCGATGCCATGCAGCGCCCGGGCACGGCGGACTTCTTCTGAACTGGGCGACGCACGGCGTTGCCCCTACAGTTGAGATTTCAAAAGGCATGAGAATCATCAAAATGACCAAAAGCGTAAGGGCGGCAACCGCCGCCCTTAACCCCCGATCGTGCATCCCGCAATACTTTTAGAAAGCCTTCCTTGCTCCTCAGCGATCTGGCACTTTCACGTAATCGTTGAGAATCTCTTTTACCCGCGCATGGAGGGCAACGGCGTCCTCTTTTCGGTTTTGCAGTTCGTAGAGGTCCGCCAGGATGGCAAGGAGATAACCGACAGCGGCTGCTTTAGCGCCAAACTTTATCTCCGCCAGATGAATGGCGTGGGAGTAAAGTTGCTCAGCTAACTGAAAATCGCCCTGTTTATTCGCTTTGTCCCCGGCCAAAACGTTCTTGGTGATTGCCGCTTCGATGAGATCATCAAGGTCGGACTCAGCCATAGGCAAGCCGCTGTTTTTGGACGAAGAAAGGTTAATCATCATAAATCAGATGCTGTCAATTCCCGTCTCATTAGTCTCCCATTGAGTTATGAAAATCTTGCGAAAGTCGGCTTCAAATCCTAAGAAGAGACGGGTTCTCGGGTAACGGCAAGAGGGCCAAATAAAGTACGATCTGAGAGCAAAGGTGGCAGTATCGTAGGCGGCAACACTGTGCTCACCATGTCAATGGAAGCTTATGTCCAACCACTCTAATCCCAGGCACGTTGCCAATTTTCGCAGGGCTTCCTTGATTGGCGGCCTGATTTGCTTGGTCTTTGCCTTACCTGTCCTGATTGGCTGGTTTACCAGGATCGACTACCTGATTAATGCAATTCCTGGACAGATACCGGTAACGCCGATTCTTTCTGTCTTTATCAGTTTGAGCGCCCTGTCATCTCTTTTGCTGTTGACTCGTGGGGGCGACAAAAGAGCTCGCATCCTTGCCGACGCTTTGGCTGGTCTGGTGAGCGTTGGCAGCTTCTTGATTGTGATGAGATTTGTCTGCCATTACCGATTTGATCTCGAAGTTCTCCTGTTTGGTCACTGGCTGCCGGAGGTTCACTCGTCGTACTTGGCGCGAACTGCGCCAACTGAGGCGACCGCCGTCTTCTTAGCAGGTTTGTGTTTGCTCTTTCTAGGGCGAGGCAAAGCGCCATATTATGCAATTTCGCAACTTGTGGCTGCGCTTATGGCATTGCTGCCCTTTTTCGCCCTGGTTGGCTATGTGTACGAAGTGCCGTTCTTTTATGGTGTGGCTGCCTATACCCAGATGGCAATGGAAACCGCCCTTCTCCTTCTCATCCTTGCATTTGCTCTGTTTTTTGCTAAGCCTGACACCGGCATTGCCGGGCTTATTTCCAGCAGTGATGCCGGCGGTGTCATGCTCAGGCGATTGTTGCCGGCGACAATACTCATTCCTCTTTTATACGGTTGGTTGAAAATCTTTGGTCAAAGACTAGGGCTGTTCGAGCGTGATTTTGGCACGACACTATTAATTCTCGTCATGATCGTTTCGACGAACATACTGCTTGTTCTCAACGCCAAGCATCTCAATGATCTTGATGCCGAGCGCGAACGCTTATTAGAACAACGCGACAATGTGATGGCTGTGCTTACCCATGATTTGAAGAATCCTCTGATGGCCGCCGATCGTGTCCTTGAGTTACTTGTAACGGGTGCTCTCGGCAAGGTTAGCGGCGAACAGGCAGAATTGCTCGTTAAACTCAAGCAGTCAAATCAGGAATTGCTAAATAATATCCAGAACTTGCTTGAACTGTATCGTTACGATCGAGGCGCACAGACCTTGCAATTTAGCGAAACGGATTTGTTACCGATCATCAGCAAATGCCTGGAGGAACTGAAGCCGCAAATAGACAACCGTAAGCTAAAGCTACAACTATTCTTCCCTGAGCAACTGTCAACGGTGAAAGTCGATGCAACGGCAATCAAACATGTTTTTACCAATCTAATTCACAATGCCATCAAGTTCACTCCTGACGGTGGTGAAATAGAAATATCGGCTCAAGAACCTTTAGGAGTGGTTATTGTCAAAGTGAAAGACACGGGCAAAGGTATTCCCAGGGAAGAGCAAGAGAACCTGTTTAAGCCGTTTTCACGCGGGGCGCTCGGTAAAAAGTACAAAACCGGTACCGGGCTTGGACTCTATTTGTGTTACCAGATCATCAAGGCTCATCATGGTGTCCTTACTTGCATTAGCGAGGAAGGAACCGGCACTACCTTTGTCGTCAGCTTGCCGACGACAGTACATGCGATAGACTTATCACCACCGCAAAAAGAAAGGGCGGAAACCACTTGATGAGTGACGACGGTATCACCACCATTATATTGGTCGAGGATCAGGAGCTAACCCGTCTTGGCCTAAAGCTAGCTCTGGACCGCATGGAAAAATTTCACGTGATTGGTGAAGCTGATGACGGACTGACGGCAGTTCAAAAGGCAGTAGAGTTAAAGCCCGACGTCGTGGTGATGGACATAGGTCTGCCCGGAATAGATGGTGTGGAAGCCACCCACAGAATTAAGTTGGCGGAGCCAGGTATCCGAATCATTATGGTCACCACGCATGATTCTGACGAGGACATTTTCTCCGCACTAAAGGCGGGTGCCGATGGCTACTGTCTTAAGAACATACCAGTGGACCAACTGGCAGTAGCTATCTCGACGGTGACGACAGGAGCGGCCTGGTTAGATCCAGGCATAGCTGGTCGAGTCCTTAAAGCAAGTGGTGAAGCCGGATCAAATCGATCTGGGAAAATGGCAACGCCGGGCAAGTTTCAATTTTCCAGTAACGAAAAACTGATTCTTTCTCTGGTTGAAGAAGGATTGGGCTATGAACAGATAGCAGTCAAGCTCGATCTAACGGTTGAGAATGTCAAAAGCTACATGTGTCAGATTCTCGAAGGATTGGTAATTTCAAAACAAATCAGTGGCGGATCGCTTTTAGGCGATAGCGAGAAGACACCGGTTCTTGTTCGCGGTCAAAACAAAGCGACTGGATTTGATTATGACGCGCCTCCAGTTTTGAACAAGGGTGCGATCCTGGCGGATCGATATGAGATCGAGAAGATCTTGGGCGTTGGAGGAATGAGTACGGTCTATAGAGCCCGACACGTGATGATTGATAAACCGGTGGCCATCAAAGTTTTGCATCACTATCTTCTCAATGACAAATTGGTTCTGACCCGCTTTCGCCAGGAGGCAAAGACCGTTAGCCTTTTGAATCATCCAAATATCGTTAAGCTGTTTGACTATGGAATCACTGTGCACGAGCAACCATATTTGGTGATGGATTTCATTGAAGGGAAGAATCTAGAAGAATTATTGAAAGAGATCAAATATCTCGAACTTCCTCGAATTCTGCGTGTCTTTAGTCAAGTGTTGGATGGGCTGGCTGCTGCACATGCTAAAGGTGTAATTCACCGAGATTTGAAACCGAGCAACATCATGTTGATTGATCTTGAGACGAGCAAGGATTTTGCGATGATTATCGATTTTGGCATTGCCAAAATTGTCCTCGGAGACGATTCTCCTTCTTCAAGGCTAACTCCAACTGGCGAAGTGTACGGATCGTTAGCGTATATGAGCCCGGAACAATGTAAAAATGCCGGAGTTGACGGGCGCTCGGACCTCTACTCGCTCGGCTGCGTCATATACCAGGCGTTGACCGGCGAGTTGATGTTCAGAGGTTCTGGCCCCTATGAGTTGGTTTTAAAGCATCTTGAACATCAGCCCAAGCCCTTCGCTGAAGTCTGTCCGGACCGGCATATCCCGGCTGATTTTGAAAAGTTCGTATTCAAGGCCGTTGCCAAATCGCCGAAAGACAGATTCGGCTCCGCTTCGGAAATGAAAGAGGCTCTACTGGCATTGGCAGTAGTCGAGGAACCGAAGCGCGGCTAGTAGATTGTCGAAATGCGGACCTGAAGTTGTCGAAATTTATGCGATTAGTTGTCATCGAATTCGCATGTTGACAATCAATTGAAAAGAGATGAAAAGGGATGCACAATGAAATTGGCTATCTAGCTTGAATTTGAGAGAAGCAAGGACGACAGTCAGGACAATGAGCTGAATAGATGACGATCTTAACGTTTTCGGCGGTGTTGCTGGTCGCTTCCTTCTTTGCCGGCCTGATTGGTGCCCTTACGGGATTGGGCGGTGGGGTTATCGTGGTGCCCGTTCTAGTGCTGTTATTTGGAGTGGATATACATCACGCGGCCGGAGCGGCATTGATCTCGGTAATATCGACTTCCTCCGGTGCGGCCATTCCTTATATACGATCCAGGCTCTGCAACATTAGAATCGGCATGTTTTTGGAGATGGCCACAACGGTGGGTGCGGTGGTTGGGGCGTACCTCGCTGCCAGAATGTCCGCCTCGATCATCGCCGTGATCTTCGGAGCGATCTTGCTTCATGCGGCTTATTCATCTGTTAAGCGCCAGGACGATGGAAAGCCAGGTAAACCAGATGGGCTAGCGAAATTTCTCAACCTTGGCGGGCGCTACCCAGGAAAAAATGGAGATGTTGA
>PSRH01000212.1 GCA_003175915.1 Candidatus Melainabacteria bacterium
ACCTGGACAATTGGGGCTGCTATCTTTCGCGCTGAGAGCACGGCCTCAGCCTTAATGATCGTCAAGAAAATGCTTTTCATGGAAGGCTTTAAATTAGGCGCACCGCCTAAGGAGTGCTGCACGCTCCTTTCCGTAAATTACCCTCTAATCTTCCCAAGCATCTTTCTGGTTCTTCCTGTGCTGCTTATCGGCCAGGTCGTCCTCAATCGCATCACAAAATTTGTACCGATCCAGCGTTCACCCAGATTGCTCAAAGCCGCCTACGCGGTGGTTCTTACTTTTTTACTTTTCGCCTTTTCGCCGGATAACTCACCGCGATTTATCTATTATCAATTCTGATCGATAAGCTTCCAGGACACGATGACCGACAGCAAAGAACCAGACAATATCATCAAGGCAGTCAGGAAGAGCGATTTTCTTCTCGCGGTTCTTGCCGTGCTCGTCTTAGACGCGCTCTTCCGCTTCGGTTCGAGCTGGCAAGAACATAACACCTATAAGCTTGGCTTCGATGAACCTTACCGCAGCCGCATCTGGTGGGCTATGAAAGATTTCACGAGCGGCTGTAAGACAGCAGATCTTGTCCTCATGGGCGCTTCCGATATGACTTGCGCATTCTACGGCGCTGAAGCTACATACTTGCAAACGCCGCAAAGCCAGCTTCTTAAGCACAACAGCAAGTATCTAGAGGGCAGATTGGCGAAATTAGACAGTCCCTTCCGCTCCACCTTTTGTCTTGGTATTCCAGGGGAAATGCCGTCTGACGCCTATTTTTTGGCAAGCACAATTCTCGCCAACAAGAAAAAACCAAAGGCCATTTGCCTGAGCATTGCCCCCAGAGATTTTTATGATGCTACCTTTGGGGATCCCACCAGCACTGACATCTTCAGAGTCGCCAACAAGCTCGGTCTGGGGCAGAACTGCGAAGTTCCGCGCCGGAGCTCAATTTGGGACATAGTGGACCATCGATTTCAGCAAGCCTTTTCTGTTTATGGGCACAAATGGGAGTTGATGAGCTGGCAACACCATGCCACCCACGCAGTCCTATCGCCATTACTCAGGGAAGATTTCTGGTCAATTAGCACGCCTCAAGCAATTCGCAAGCTCGCTCTCCTTGAGCTGCCTGAGGACTATGGACGAACGGAAGTAATGGAGCTGCCATTTGATCCGAAACATCCGATCTGGATCAACAATATCGCTGAGTACCAATCACGCTACCGCCAATTCAAGCCAAGCACCTTCACTCAGCAGCTGGCGTACTTAAAGAAACTCGGGGAGCTATGCCGATCTGAAGGAGTGGGATTCCTGGTCGTCAACTCACCCCTGACCAACGAAAATAGAGCGATGATCGAAAAATCTGCCTACGATCTATATATGAGTGAGATCCCTAAGACAGTAAGAGCTAGCGGCGGCATCTTCGTCAACTTCGACACACTCAATGCTTTCCAGCATGACGACTTTTTTGACAGCATTCACTTGAATGGCAAAGGCGGTCAAATATTTCTGGACCAGATCGCCATTGCACTCTCGAAGAGTTCGGAACTGGCCGCTTCCACGCGGGCGTTCATCAGCTCTCAGCGTCCATTTTGACGGCAATTTGTCTCAATTCTGCCAGGGCGATCTAGACCGTCAGGTTCGGTAAATATCGCCAGAAAGATCAATTGACTGCGGGTCGTCTTCAAAGGCTCTAGCTTTGCCTCTATGAGCTACAGCAACGTCCCCACCCCTGCTAAATAGTTTTTGGATGAATTCTCTGAGGCCTCCTAACTGAAGACCATTTTGCGGATCGCTGATTGAGGCTTCCGGGGCAGTGCCCCTTCTCGGGCCGCCTACAACAGCTGGTACATCGCATCTTCCTCCTCCTCCTCAACCCATGATTTCTCTCCTTCGTAAGCGTTTAATCTGATCAACCGGGCACCGGTTCCTGACTTCAACCAAGAGCTTATTGCACGCTTGTGAGTGGTTTGTGAGGTAGGGGGAGTAGGCCAGCGTTGGGTTGTGCGGTTTTTCCCATGACAAAATCCATCGCTGCCACAATTAATTTGCCGGATGGCGGCTGGTGATTACCTTTCACTTCCAATACTTGCGTTGCGATGCCAATTTTCGTCAGTGCCGAAACTACGTCTCTTTGTTCTTTGACGGGAACCACCGTGTCGTTTAGCCCTTCGATTACGCAAACGCGTGCCTGGGCTGGAAAACTGTGCAAATGTTCTTTCAGGCTGCTGTCGTTGTAGAGCTTTCTTTGTCTGGCAGGGCTGCCGCCAAACGCCTGCTCCAGGGCAATCCTGACAGGGACGGCCGAGGTGCCGTCGTGCAGGTCGATTAAGTCCCCACTGGGATAAACAACGATGACGCCAATGATTTTGTCTTTTATACCCTTGGGTGCACAGGCAACATAAGTGAGGGCCGAACAGGCACCCATCGAACTACCGGCGACAACGATCCGGTCGGCCGGGTGTTCGGCTAAGACCTGACGGATATTGAGCGATATATCCTCTCTCACCGTTTCCTTGCACCAGGAAGGAAGAATGCCATAGTTCAAGGAGAGAATTTCCAGACTTGGGAATTCTCTCTTCAAACAACTGGCGAAATTGCCGTGCAATGGCACTTTGAATGGTTCACTATGATTTTGCCCTAAGCCATGAAGGTAGACCATCAAGACGGCTTTGCTTGCCGGTACTACCTCGTTTGCCGGGGCAAAGGCGAATATGTCACGTTTGCCGTCAATAGCGCTCTCAAAGCTTTTGGTTTGATAAGGCAACAATTCGTCAGCCGGCCTGCTTGCACTAGCCCAGAGGGCAGCAAGCAAAATTGTCGTACCGAGGCGGCTGGCTAACACGGCAGTGGCTTCTTATTCAGGTGGCAGCTTTTGGTAAGACGCTTTCCGATTCGAGCGCCTTGCGCCAGGCAAAATGGACCGGTATGGAAGACATATTCAGTATTGGTGAGAATCGCTCCAACCTCACCTTGCGATTATTGCTTAAGAGAATAGTCTGGCGAGAAGGGGCAATGACAGCGACGACAAAGCGGAGCGCTAGCGAAAACTCCAGCTCTTCCTGGGACCAGCCAGCCGCATCAAGAATCAAGGGCAAGGCTTCGCCCTTGGCGTCTTTAGGTACCGTCGTTTTGGGCGATACCTTAGCCAGATCATCCATGAGAAGTTGTTCCAGCACTTCCCTTGCCAGCTCCAGCGCCAGTTTACAATTGCGCGACGTGGTTAGCTGGTGATCGACCGCTTCCATCATGGCCAGCAAGCTCGTGTATTGCTCATCATAGTCGTTGAAAAAGCTCTTCATCTGGCGTTGCAAGTTGTCGCGTTCCTTACGTGCTTCTTGAAGCTCAGCTTCAACTGGCTTGCCTCGCAGTTTTTCCAGCTCATTGGCAGCTGGCGGCTTCGCTTGGGCGATTTCAGGAAAGTGATCGACCAGTTCGTGGATACGGCTCCAGGCTTGCGTTCGTTCTAGTTCCAGTTCAGCAAGGACCTGGTGAATTTGCTCCGTACCAGGGTTGAAACCATATTTATGCTCAGCTTTGGCAATCTCTTCCTGCAATGATTGCCAGTGATGATACCTGGCAATTTTGCCATAGAATTCCGTATAACTTGCCTCGACGTTGGCTGGTTCGTTCAGTTTGGCTCTCGTGAACAACTCCTGCAAAGCTTCGTCGATTCCCCTGATTTCTGCGGCGAGAAATTCCAGTTGCTGTTTAGACAATTTGAGCGTACCGAACGTGCTGTTCAGCGATCTAAAATCACGCAGGCAATTGATCACATCACTCGACAATGAGGCGATGTTTTCCGCATTTATTTCTTGATCGGCGCGCCCGGCCTGTCGGAAATATTGTTCGAAGTCGCTTTTCAGGCGGTCGCAGGCTGCCTGTCTCTGGACAATTGATTCATCCAATCTTTCCATTTCTTGCACTTGCGGACTAGCAGCCGAGTATTGGTTGATGTATTCGAGCAGCGTCGAACCATCGCCGATTCCGGCTCGTTGAGCCAGAGATTGGATGCGACTTTCCAGATTTTTGATCCGGCCGTGGATGTCATCGATGCGAGCCACATGTCTTTCTAAGTCAGCCTGAGCGGCCTCCAATTCCGGTTGCCTGAGCAAACTTGGTTTGAACATTTTGAGCACGTTACCGCCTTCTGCCTTTGCTCGCCTTTGCTCTTCGATTTCGGAAATGATTGACTCGGCCTTGCTCTTACCCTTTTCACTACTGGCCAGCTGCTTGCGAAACCCCATGATGAGAGCGCTATACGATTTAGCGTCATTGGCGTCGCGCGGCTCCAACGACGCTAAGGTTCGTTTGATTTCCTCGTATTTAGAAAGATCGATTTGACCTCCCTCAGAGCCCTTTTCTTGCCTTTCTCGCTGCTGTCGCGATTCGCCCAACTCCTTGGCCAAAATCAGAAAATTGTCGGCGCCCACTCGCAAAGCCTGGGCCTGTTCAGGGGTGAAACTTTGCAGTCTCTCCCAGCGCTGGGTCACTTCCCGTTCGTAGGCTTCGTACTCCTCAATCTTGGGGGCCAGTTCTTGTTCCAGGTTCCGGTAATCGTCAACGTGCGAAGAGCGGCGCTTCCACAGCTCTTCAACCGGTTGCTGGCATTCGATTGAAAAACCCTCCATGCTCCCGATTCTCGCCAGATCTTTGAGAATATTCCTCAAGCGCACATGTTGCGCTCGTAAATGGAGCACCTGGCCATCAATCTCCGCGGCCCTGAAACAGAGTTGAAAATATTCGTTGGCGTCCGACTGTCCGACTTTTCCGTCCAGCTTGGGAGTGACTGCCGCCACTCCTTCAATCAAGCCAATCATTCCCTTTCGCTCGCGATCGAGACTTTCCGTTTTACGCTTGAGCTCTAGTTTTTGCTGCTCTAACTCGTGGATGAGAAAGTCGATTTTGATTTGAATTGACTTATACGGAAATTGGTTTAAATAACTATCCAGAACGCCAACCGCAAGCGCTTTGCCATACATGGTGGAAGTCGGATCTACGATCTTTCTGAGCGCTTCGGCAATAGCGGCGGCAGCGCTTGTGCCATTACGCTTATCAGAGTTGAGGAGAAAACAATTCTGCCAAAACTCTTCATGACTGAGCTTAGTTAGCACTTCCCCGACTGATTTATCGCCATTCCCCAGGAATTCGTCGGTGACGTCCTTCTCGCTGCTACCGCGCTCGATCACCGTCGCCTTGTTGTTTTCAAAATCACGCGAGATCCTTAAGTGTCTCCCTGTCTGCAGGCAATCCAGGCTGGCCAGGAACTGCGTTCCCTTTCCGTCCTTCGGTCGAAATTTTGATACATCCCCGAGGCTTTCAGGTATACCGGCTTGATCTGGATCAAAACCATAGAGAATGGCCAGCATCACCGCCGGTATCAGAAGCCTCTCTTGTTCGGAGTGCTCTTCGACAAGATTGATCGCATTTGTGCCGAATTCAACCTGCTCGTTGACTGCCGCACCAAAAGAAACAATTTCTAGACGCTCAATCAACATTGCGCAGGTTCACCCGTTTCTGCCGAAGCGCCTCGAGACCATAGTAAAGCGCATCTTCGACCACCCTACCCGACAGGTGATCCATACCGGCTGGCGCTGGTTCGCCATCAGCCGTCGCCTCTTCAGTGGGCAGGCGCTTTTCGGCCTCTTTCTTGAGCACGAGCATGGCCTTGATAAATCTGGCCTCGCTGCTTCCTGGTGCAAAAGCTTCGGCTAAGTAATTCGGTCTTGTATTGTCTTGGACCACTGCCTGGAAGAAATTCTCCTTAATCTTTTCAATGATCGCCGTTGGTTCTTGGCCAACTTGATACCGCCCTTCCAACTCCAGATGAACTATGTCCACCCCTTTTCTGGCGCCAAGATCTTCAAAAGACTGCATTATGTCCACCATGGCATCGGAAGCGGTCATTCCGGACATATCTACCGAATGAGCGACGATTCGGCGATTATCAAATTCTACCGGTTCGACGCTAGTCTCAATGCCACCCTGCGAATCTTTCTGCACCTTGCCAAAGAAAGCAACGCGCGTTCCCACCTCGGAAAACTTTTGGCCAACCAGCGAGCCAGTTTGTGCCCCAAGCAAGCGATCAGCTTCGTCACGCAGTCGATATTGATTGTTCCCGAAGCCGAAGGCAACATAGTCGAACCCTGAGGCAATAATTTGCTTCTCAGTTAAAACGTGACGTCTGGCCGGCTCGGCTAATTCGCTCGCGGCGAAAGCGCCTTCCACCGGCTCCGTAAGCAATAGCAGGTCGAATTTCCCTTTGCTTCGCTTAGCCAGAAACTCTTGCCACTGCTTCGCTCGTTCTTCGCTAGGCAGCTGGAAAGAGTGCCCCCAGATTTTCCAGTCGGCCTGCCTGGGATGCTCGACCGCTGCCAATTGCTGGTTGGCAAAAATGTGAACATTACTGCTCCATTGTCTTAAACCGAGCCCTTTCAGGAAGTGAGGATTATAGGCAGAATCGACCCGGCAAGCGTCATTTTTTCCCGGTGCAATAAATACCGGCAAATCCCCTAGCTGCTCAAAGGCATCGACAACCAGAGTAATTGTTTCCTGAGTGACGGTTTGATTATCCCAAAGGTTACCAACAACATAGACGGCATCAACCTTTCGCGCCTTAGCCTCGGTCAGGGCCCGGGTCAACGCACCGAGAATCTCTTTTGCTCTGGCAATTCGATGTTCTCGATTGAGTCCCATCCGGATCAAGGCAGGCGAATCCAGATTGAGATTCGACACCTGTAAAAACGTATGGCTTTCTATGCTTGGGGGCATTCAGTTTTACCGAAGTAACCAACAATCCATCGCACCAAGGGTTTTATTCCCGTGACACCACTGTGGCAATACCCTGACCCACGCCAATGCACATCGTAGCAAGACCGAGACGGGCGCCCAGACGTTCCATTTCATGAACAAGGGTGGTTAAGATACGAGCACCGCTGCAACCGATGGGATGACCGAGGGCAATCGCCCCACCATTCACATTAACAATGTCTGGATTCAACTTCAATTCCTTCAGGCAAGCCAGGCTCTGGGCGGCAAAAGCTTCGTTCATTTCCACCAGATCGATCGCCTTAATTGGCAGCTGAGCAAGCGCCAAAGCTTTCTCAGTGGCGCTTACCGGACCCATGCCCATATAGGCCGGATCGACGCCGGTAACGGCCGAAGAGACAAACCTGGCCAGGGGCTTAGCCCCGAGGCGGCTAGCCATTTCTTTGCTCATAATGAGCAATGCTGCCGCCCCGTCGTTCAGTCCGGAGGAATTGCCGGCGGTAACCGAGCCATTTTGCCTGAATACCGGTTCTAGCTTGGCAAGATCGGCCAGGGTGGTGTCCGGGCGGGGATGCTCATCGTTTTCAAGCATTGCCTCTGGGTTAGCCTTCTTTCCTCCCGTAATCGGAATCGGGACGATTTCTTGAGCAAACTTCTTCGCCTTTAAAGCTCGTTTGTACTTGGCTTGGCTTTCGCAAGCAAACTCATCTTGCTCCTGCCTCGATATGGCATACTTCTCGGCGACATTTTCGGCCGTTTCACCCAGAGAATATGGATGGTGGACCTTGGCCAGTTTTTCGTTGACGAAGCGCCAGCCGAGCGTCGTATCGGCCAGATTGAGATTACCGCGAGGATAAGCTACTTCCGGTTTGAGCATGACCAGGGGAGCGCGGGTCATCGACTCAACGCCGCCGGCGATGAAAATCTCCCCGTTGTTGGTTTCAATGGCCCGGCAAGCATCAATAACGGCTGATAATCCGGAGCCGCACAAGCGGTTGATAGTAACCCCAGGAACACTGGCGGGCAATCCAGCCAGGAGCACGGCCATGCGCCCCACGTTGCGATTGTCCTCGCCGGCCTGGTTGGCACAACCGAAAATTACGTCCGCCAATTCCTCAACCGGTATTTGGTTGCGCTTCAGAATAGCGCTAATCACAAAGGCGGCCAGATCGTCCGGGCGCCAGGACTTGAGCGCCCCACCGTAGCGACCGATAGGCGTGCGCACCGCATCAACAATGACGGCCTCCTTCATCAGGGAATTATTCTAACGTTATTGTTCGGGAAAGCGGGTGGTTGCATGGCATCGCCCCTACACTTGAGGAATATCGTATCTAGTGATCTGATCAGCAAGGGCGTCGAGAATTATTGCTGGTGGATAGCCTGGATCATGCCAAGGAGGATTTCGCTATCGAGTTCCTGGCTGACATATTCGATATATTTGACCTGCCAATCTTCGATATCTTGTATGACCAGGGAAAGTGAAGCACCAGTCGAACGCGCTGCTGCCATGTCGATGCCGACCTCGCCGGAAGCCCCAAGAGCAAACATACGAGCGCGGACGGAATAGCTCATTGTGTCTCTCAAGCTCAACCTCAGGAAGGCCAAACTACGTTCCACGCCAATCCGTTCAGAAACCTTTTTGCACAATTGTCTGAATTTATCGAGTGGTACAGACAAATCCATTTCCGGCAGGGAAACCAGCTTATAGCGAAGCAGGCGAATCGCTGCCCTGACACCATCATAAGTAGTGACATCGGCCAGTTTTCTGATCGCGGCAGCCAGCGAGCTGAGTCCATCCAATTCCTGCCAGACTCGTTTCATCAAATTCACATCTTGCTGGGACAGGGGCGTTTGATCTTGAGGATCCAGCAACTTCTCCTGGAGCAGCACCCGTTTGTCGTCGGGTACCTTTTCCAGAATCGAGTCTCTTCCTTTGGGCAGCTCTTTGAGAGCTGTTTCCAAATTGTCTTTGCACAACGCCGCATCAAGCAGAAGTTTTTCCAAAAACTTAGTTAACTTACAAGCGTCTTTGGCAAGGTCGGGCGGCGGCGTCCGTTGAATGAAGACGAAGACCCCTTCTCGCCAGGCACTGGCAAACTCAATCAAGGCATCGTTGCCCACTACTTTACCGACCTTGGCATGAGTGATTTTGCCCATGTCGAAAAGAGCTCGGAATTGCAGGTCTTTATATTCGACGGAAAGCACACCGTTTTCCCGGTTTTGAGCGAGATTCTGCAGCAGGTTGGAGGGATCGGTAGTCCCGAGTCGACCGATCAGGCTGTGCACCTGCGACTCTTCCCCGGAAGTTTTGACGAGCTTGACCTGTTCCTTGGAGGAACCCTGCCCGTAGAATGCCTGATCCTGCAAGGTAATCTCTAATTGCCGGCCGTTGATATGGCCTTTCTTCAGTGCCAGTGGCCCTAGAGAAAGATGTTCCTTACTGAGATTATGCTGCAATTCAAGCAACATTTCGTCGAGTTGGGCCTGGCTAACGAATTTAGCGGCAATGAGATAGTCTCTCAGGCTGAATGGCGTCTTGTTTTTGAAGCAATGGACCAGAAACGGTATCTTGGGGAGCACAGGATATATGGCTTTGCTACTCTCAAGGCCCTTCAATTCCTCAAGCATTTCTTGCGTTGTCATTCGGCCTTGTTCGACCACCAATCGCTCAGTGATTGTGCTTAAGGGAGTAAAGTTGTCGATCAAGGCTAAGATGGAATTCCGCCGACTGATACTGTCTATGGTCGCTTTAAGTCTGATGCCGTCGCGGGTGAGAACCGGAATGGTCGACATGAGGACCTGATGAAACAGGTCGGTGCTTTCCTCTACGGAATTACCCGAATGGCCTAGAGCCACTTGGACATGCCTGGCTAGAACGGGAGAGTAGTCGAACAACTCAGCATAGTTCTCGAAAGTCAGCAAAGAGAGATTGCCCATGAGCGAATCTCGAGATATGCCCACGGCCTTATCCGCCTTCAGGAAAACCATCGTACCCTGCAGTTCCAATATCTGCTTGCCCAGGCGCGCCGCTTCAAGCAAGCACTCGGCGGTGAAGAAAAAGCCACAAGTACTGGCATCGATTAGCACTGCGTCATATAAGTGCTTCTTGTCAACATGGCGGGCCAGTTGCTCGATCAAATCCTCACTGTAGGGCAGCACCAAGATATTCTCTTGATGGACAGCCTTACTGGGAGACTGAGTCTGTGCCTGAGCTTGATCTATAACCATCTGCCGATTTCCCTACCCTGGCCGGTAAGAATTGAAACCGAATCAAAAAACCCCGAGACCGCAGCACAAAACATCTATTCCCCAGAAGTGGATTTAGCTAACCTAATCTGAATCGTTGTCTCTCGCACACCCTGCCGGGATTCGCTTATTAAAATCGTTTCCTTTAGCAAGCCGGCTTTCTTCCAGCTTTATTACCGTTAAAGGTCACAGCCTCTCTTGTATACTGGCAGCGTCAGACAGTCCTCCGGTGTCGACAAGGCGAGGTGAAATACTTTTGAAAGTATCGAAGCAATGGTTTCTGGCTCTCCTTCTTTCACTATCGGCAGTGGCAAATGCTGTGCCGCTTTTAGCACAATCAGAAGCCGAGACAACAATAGAAGACAGTCGCGCTGGCACAGACAATTCACCACCAACACCTTCAAGACCAAAGCAAGTAGCAGATCCTCCAACCAAGGAGTCAACAGGGAATAGTACGGGCACCTTTCTTCAGGGTCAGGTTACTTACACAGTCCCTCGCGGCACACCCATCAAGCTCAAACTAGCTTCCGTCCCTACCTATGCTATGAAGATGATGGAGCGGGATCTGGACGGCAATCTGCTTCCAGCCAAAGAAGGACAAGAAATTACTGCTCGCGTAAGCGAAGATCTATTCGTCGACAACAGCAAGGTAATACCGGAAGGCACGATCTTTCACGGACACGTCTCAAAAATTCTGCCGCCACGCAGAGTGGGGCGGCCTGGATCTTTGGAGATATCGTTTGATCAGATCATTACTCCGGATGGCAAGAAATTTGCTTTCAAAGCCGATGCAGACAATTTCAAGCCTTCGACCATGAAAACAAAGGCAAAAGGCTTCGGCATTATCGCCGCTCATGCTGCGGGGGGAGCCATAGTCGGAGCACTAGTCGCTTACCAGATTTTCGGCTGGCAGGAGACCGTCGCCATGCACGGATATAATATCGCTGGTGGTGCGGCAGCCGGCGCCTTGATGGCCACAGGTTACGCGATCATGCGCCATGGACCTAAGGCCACGCTTGAACCTGGTGATGACCTGAACATGCAAATCGACCGCGATCTTCTCATGCCCGCGGCAGTCGAAGCTCGTCCCAAAAAGTCGGCGAATATGATCTCCGATCTAGATATAAAAGTGGAAAAAAGCAAACTGGTAAGAGACGGACTGGGTGGTTATTTATTTACCATTGACGCGATTGTCCACAACAATTCCGATCACAGTCTCAGTTCGATTGATTTGTTTATCGAAGACACTAACGGTAATCGAGCCCCGCTTTGCTGCGATGAATCCGACGATTCAGCCATGCTATTTACCGTTAAACCTCATACCCGGCAACACATTCACATGTCGTTCCAGGTTCCCTATCCCAAACTTAAGCGGCAGCTTGTCTGGCTTAAGCACGAGGATCGCACTGTCTGTTACCGGCAACCACTGCGCTAGGCGACAGAGGAACAATCGTGCTAACTGTATCGCTTTCGGTTAGGCAGCTTGTAATTGGACGTCGTACTTAAGACGGATAAACTCGTATTCGACTCTGATTGAGACCGTGTCTTCTGTGGCGAACTCTAAACGGACTCGCCCCAGGGAGTTCGTGCTGTAATCGCTCCAGTGCTCCGGAACAGAAACTATGACATTTTCCGGACCCCATTCTTCGACATAAGCTTTGAGCACCTGACAGAGCTTTTCTTCATCTCTTGGGTTTTTGAACATACTCATAATGCCACCTGCCTGTTAAAACCTTCACTGCTGCCTTGTTTTGCTTAGGTAAGACGAGCTTAATGGTTTAAAGCGAGGCGAACAATTGGTGGTTCTCCCAAGCCAGTGGGGGAATTCCCATAGACGCGGAAATAGGACCTTTTTGGCGCCTCCGTGGGGTAATCTATCAGGGTGACAACGTACTTTTGGGGGACGATTAAATGCGGCGCACAGCACTATTCATTTGTTCGGCAATCTTTCTCACATCATGCGGGCAAAGCGCTAGAGAGGAAGCGACGGACCCTACCCGAACGGAGAAAGTCACATCGTTATCAAAGCCACTTCCGGAACATTGGGTCGGCACCGTAACAAAGTTGATCGAGCAATCAGCGGCAAGTAGCGACGTCCAAGAGGGTATCAAAAACTCATACGGCGGGCTGAGTGCTGATGCTTTCGCAAGTTACTTTGCCGGCCCCGATTTCGCAAAAGTGGTACGAGAAAAGCTAGGTACGCCTGTTCCTATTCTGTACGTCAAGGCCGCCTTTCCAGAAGCACGTACCGGACCGAATTCTATTATTGTCAGTGTGTTCAAGTCACCACACGAACTCGATAGCTATACCGTCACCAAGGAATTCGATTTGAAGACAGGTGAATTCAAGACTGTCAACAAAACTCCGACGGACCTGGGCTTGCCAATTCAGCAACTGGTCGTTTCGCACACTGACGAAACAGGAATGGTCCAGGGTGGAAGCTTCGTCAGTATTCCCAAAACGAAATAAAAATGAGTCGGTTGCAGAAAACTACGGCGCGCAGGCGTCGACACCGCTTTCGCAGGCGGCTTGCTCGACCTGAATGGTGGTGTGGTGCAATTGATATTGGTCCTGCACGACCCGCGTAACAGCGTCGAGAACCGACTCTGCTTGCGCTTTCGGATCGATGCGTACATGGGCCGACATGGAATCCAGGCCGGAGGTGATCGTCCAGACATGAATGTCGTGCACCTCGATTACTCCCTCAATGGACAGCATCGATTTGCGCAGGCTAGCCAAATCGATATGGCCGGGCGCCCCTTCCATCAAGATGTTTGTGCATTCACTCAAGAGCAGCCAGGTTCTAGGCAGAATCAACAAGCCGATAATACCGCTTACGATCGGGTCAGCGGCATACCAGTGAGTGAAATAGATAATCACGCTGGATGCCATAACGCCGATAGAGATCATGGAATCACCTAAGATCTCGAGATACGCGGCGCGAGTATTCACAGAATCAGTTTTGAATTCGTCCAATAATTTCAGCAATACTACGTTCACGATCAGTCCGACCACAGCCAGGCAAAATACTGGAACTGCAGACACTTCTGGCGGCTGCTTCAAGCGTTCATAAGCCTGCACAAGTATGAGTATCGCCACCCCAACTAACACGAGGGCATTGATAAAGCCGGCTAGAATCTCACTGCGGTAATAGCCGTAGCTTTTTTCAGGCGTGGCCGGTTTGCCGGTGAACCAGATGGCCACTATACCAAGCGTCAAAGCGCCCACGTCGGTTAACATGTGGCCGGCATCGGCTAAGAGAGCCAGGCTGTGACTCATAAGCGCGGTGATCACTTCGACCACCATAAATACCAGAATGATCAATAAGACAAAGGACATGCGCGCTTTGCTCTTGACTCGCTTCTGCTGCAGATGTTGATGCTGTCCCATGGCTTGCTACTTGTACAGGCGGGTGAGCGCGTTCTTGTCCTGTTCCGAAAGATCTTCCGGGTTATCCCTCAGGTTGAACCAGTTGAACATTATGTCTCCAGGATTACCCGTGTGACCAGTCAAACCGAGGACGTGACCCACCTCGTGCAACATCGTTCCTCGCATGCGCTTCTCCGTCACAGCCTGATTGGTAAGCGGCGACATTGTCAAAATCTCAATCTCTCCTTTTGCCAGCCCTCTGCTGTCGCTATACAAATTCGTTTGAGCAGGTTCGGCGCTGTTCTTATACTTGAGCATATTGGCGTTCCACTTACATACTATATCCGCGTCCGACGGCCCATCAACAAAGTCAAAACTTATCATTCCCTCGCCAGCCTCTGCCCAACGAAGAAATGCTTCTCTGAAAACGGCGGCAAATAGCGGGCGAAAACCTGGGATCAAGTCACCATT
>PSRH01000098.1 GCA_003175915.1 Candidatus Melainabacteria bacterium
TCGTCCCGTACTGCCGATTTTAGGGCGCCGGTGCCATGACCGTGGATGACCAATAAGGGGCTAATCCCCGACATAATTGCCTGATTCAGAAAGGCAGTCAACTTAGCTAGGGCTTCATCGACTCTCAAGCCTCTCAGGTCGAGAGTGTTGCCATCGGTGCGCGCCAAAAAACTGCCCGACACGACCTGGGCACGACTGGTTGGAGAGTTTTTTGCACTTGTCGCCCTCGAGCCTGATCTGGCAAATGGTTTTGTTGTTCCAGGTGATGATCTCTTGCTGGTGCTACCGTGGACGGTGGCTCGCTCCGAGTCTAAATTCAGATCTGACAGGGGCACATGAAGCTTGATCGTGCCGACACGCACTTGTACCGTTGGATCTTCCTGACTGGCAAATTGATTGGGCAATTGCTCTATTACCGCCAATTGATTGAGTGATTTGACCAAAACCTTCTTGCCGACCCGAACCAGATCCTTAGATTGGGCTTCCTGGTGAGAAGCCAGATCAAGCCAACCAAGATCCTGTTTGGTGCGTTCCAATTCTACCTGTGCTGCTTGGGCCTTGGCCAGCCCAGGCTGTTTCTGCAACTCGGCCGTGATTTGCCGGATCACGTCCTTGGCTGCATCAAACTCTTTGCCAATCTTGTCGATGTAGGCAAGGCGGGCGGTTCTTTCCTCTTCATTGAGGCCGGCAAGTTTTTTGTCGTATTCCGCTTTCAGGCTGGTGATTTGTTCTTCGATAAGCTGAGTTTGCTCTTCTTTTTGCCGGGCTTTGGCGATGCGGTCCTCCAGAGTTTCGATCAAGTCCTCTATGCTCTTATCCATGCCTGCGAGCAATAGGCGGGTGCGCTCGATCACAGCAGGTTTAAGACCAAGATGCTGAGCAATGGCGGTGGCTTGAGAACGGCCTGCCAAGCCCAGGCGCAATTTATAGGTGGGCAAAAGGCTCACCTCATCAAATTCGAAACTACCGTTCAAGAAGCCTGGTTTCCCGTAGGCAAGGGTCTTGAGCTCGACAAGGTGCGTGGTTACCACCGTCAGGCTGCCCAGATCATTGAGGTATTCCATGATTGCCTGAGCTAGAGCGGCTCCCTCCCGGGGATCAGTTCCTGCCCCTACCTCATCCAGTAAAACCAGAGAGGTGTTATCCGCCGAATTCAGTATTTGGACGACATTGGACATGTGGGCCGAAAACGTGGATAGGCTTTGTTCTAACGATTGTTCATCGCCAATGTCCGCGTATACATCTTGAAAAATTCTTGCCGTTGAACCTTGCTTTACCGGCAACATCAAACCGGCCCGCAGCATTAAAGACAAGAGTCCGATCGTTTTGAGAAGTACGGTTTTGCCACCGGTGTTGGGTCCGGTGATCACCAGCGTAGTGCCGTGCTTAGCATCGCTTTTTTCTGAACCGGTCAAAACGATATCATTGCCGATTACGGCAGAGGATGAGCTTTTAAGAGCGAGAAGGGGGTGGCGCGCTTGCAACAGTGCAAAAGATTGATCTTTAGAGATGTCCGGAATGGTGCCATTGTATTTGATACCGAGCCTGGCGCGGGCGAAAATCTTGTCGAGCTCGATCAGCGTTTCTTGCGTGGTTTCGATTTCATCTCGATGTTCAGCGACGGTCCGGCTAGTCTCCTCAAGGATTCGCTGGATCTCATGCTCAATTGCTAGCTCTTTTATTCTGAGGGTGTTGGCCATTTCCACTACTGAAATCGGCTCGACATAGACAGTCAAGCCTGAGGCTGAGCTGTCGTGCACGATTCCTGGAATAAGGCTGCGCATACTAGCTATTACCGGTAGGACATAACGGCCGCTGCGTACGGTATAGAGCTGCTCTTGAATGGCTTTGGCTAGGTCGCTTGAGCGGATCAGTCGGTTCAGTTCTTCTTTGATGTTGTTATTGATATCGTGTGTCTCTCGCCGCAATGATTTAAGATGCGGGCTGGCATCATCTTTGATTTCGCCATGCTCATCGAGCACCATGTCGATTGCCTGGTAAACGGCAGGAACTGAGCTAAGTCTGCCTGCATAATTGAGAAGTTGACCAAACGATTCGCCCGACAAATTTGAAAAACATCCCTTGGCTGATTTAGACATTTGCAGGGTGATGCGAATTGCTTTGAGCTCTTCCTGGCTCAAAGTGGCCCGGGCACGCAACCGCGCGAAAGTGCTCTTCAAATCGGTTAATTGATTGAGAAAAGCAAACGAATATTCGCTCAGGAGACTGACTGCTTCTTTTGTCTCGGCTAAAAGAGCTTGAATAATCGACCCTTGTGTCGGCAACGACAGCGCTTCTATTGCTTGGCGGCTAACTGGTGCTTGGCACTCAGCGGCCAGATAGGAGACGAGCTTGTCCCACTCGAGGGCCCTCAGGGTTCCACTAGCAATATTCATTAATCTTCAATCGCTGACCAATGCCCTTTCGGGCCATTGCCCTAGTTCAAATCGGTGCTCAGGGCGGGATCGACATTGTCTGCGGCAACCAGACTTTCAATTCCAAGGTTGCCCAAGAGTTTCTTAAGACGGATCTTCTGCAACTCATAACAGCGATTGTTGCGCTTGTGGACAACACCAATACGCTCCAACTGCTTGATAGCCTCTAAATGTGCATCCGGAACAGCACCGACGTCCACCGAGCCTTTCTCGTTTAGCCACGAGATTGTGGGGTATAGGACCCCCAAAAGTTTGCGCATCGGTTGGTCGAAAACGGGCATCGTTCAATTCTCCTTGGACATCGAAGTTTAATCTTAACATCTCTGCCGCCTTAAAAGACGCCTTTAGGTGAGGGTTTGACGAATTACGTAGGTGATTTGCTTAAGTTGGTGAACCAATCGCGGCTGGCGGGCTAAACTTTTAGCAATGATATTGACGATTAACGCTTATTCACCTCAAATCCATTCATCCGCTTTCGTCGCTGAAAATGCGACGGTTATAGGGCGTGTGACTATTGCCGAAGGAGCCAGCGTCTGGTTTCAGACTGTTATTCGCGGAGATATTAACGAGGTAAGGATTGGGGTAAACAGCAACATCCAGGATGGCTGCCTATTGCACGTTACCAACCAGCACAGCCTGACTGTAGGCGACTGCGTTACCGTTGGACACGGCGCCATTCTTCACGGATGTGTGGTTGAGTCTTCATGCCTTATATCGATGGGTGCCATTGTGCTCGATGGGGCAGCGATCGGCACTGGATCAATCGTTGCTGCTGGTGCGGTAGTTGCCCCAGGCAGCAAAATACCTGGCAATTCGCTTGTCATGGGTGTTCCAGCTAAAGTGGTTCGCTCGCTGGGAGCCCAGGACACAGCCCTAATCGAATCAGGCTGGCGTCACTACCTCGACTATGCGAGTCAATACAAGCAAAATCTGTCTGAATAGTCATCATTGAAGAACGCTCAGCGTGGGCGATGCGTGGCATCGCCCCTACAGCAAGGATTGTCGGAAAGTTTGCACGATTTTTCGTTCCGCGGCAATCTGCAACTGTAGGGGCTGGGCCATGCCCAGCCCTGCACGAAATCGGTCGTTAGTTCGATTCAGATTGATTGAAACTGCTCCGCGAAAACGTAGCAACAGCTGAAGAATCGGAAATTCGCAAGAGCGGTTTGCCAAGCAAGATGTGATCATCCAGCCAGCGGTCGACCGTTTGCAAGACATCTGGATGGAGATAGGATGTTTCGAGCATCAAATGACCTCGATTATTGAACCACTTCACAGTCTGGTCCTCTGAATGCAAGTGGGCAAGCAGTTCGACCACCGCCTTGCCCTTGAGCACTTTGTCGTTACTCGCTTGAATTACTAGCACAGGGACATTTGGCTTGACCTTGGCTGCGTATTTCAGAGTCGACCTTATTGATTTGACGGTCTTGAGTAAATCAAGGGCAGAAAGCCTCTTGCGTACGAGGGGGTCGTTAATTTTCTCGTTAACCACGCGCGGATCGCTAGAGGCGAATTTCTTTATGTATGGAGTCAAATTAACTTCTCTTATGGGATTGGCGCAAGCCTTGGCGGCATCGCTGAGAACCAGGGGGATTAGCTTAGGGCTGAGATTAAGTCTGCGTTTGACAGCTGGACTTGACAAAATCAAGCCATCTACCAGGCACGGCTCTTCGGCTGCCGCATAAAGAGCGATACCAGCTCCTAAACTTTCACCCAGGCAATAAAGTGGCAGCCTTGGATAGTCGGACTTAGCTGCATCGATGAGCGATATCAAGTCCTGGCCACTCTGGTGATACGCCACTGCTGATCCTTCGTCCTGTCCTGGATTCTTGCTGTTGCACCAACGTCCATAGCCTCGCAAGTCAGGGGCAAAGACGACAATGCCTCTTTCGGCAAGGTGAGTGGCCAGGGCATCAAAATTTAATCCGTGCAGGGTTACCCCATGGACAGCAATGACGACCGCTTGCGGTCTCGTGGATGGATCGGACCATTTATAGACGCAAGGGTATTGCTCTCCGCCTAAGGAGGCTGTGTCTTCGCGGATGACCGCGGCGGAGGCTGGCAAGGCCAAAAATGAAATAACCGCCTGAAAGAGAAGCCAGGCCGGCGAAGGTTTTAATCTAATACCCATAACTCAACTAAGTCACCGAACAGGCGCTAGGCCCACTTTTGATGAATAGACGGTTGGGTACCAGACCCCGATTAGGATCTACCAAAGGATCGGGTATTTTGAAACCCAATTTTAGGTTAGATTCGATAAGATTAGGTATCGGAAATTTCCCGACGCTATGCTTTCTGGGTTCGCGCTTGTAGAATCACTTAAGCACAGCGATGCAAAGGTGGCTGACAGCCGACCTTAAGGCCGATTGCGCTCCTTTCTTAAAGTAATATACGATGCCAAAGCGCTCTGACATAAAGAAAATTCTCGTGCTAGGTGCAGGACCAATAACGATTGGTCAGGCCTGCGAATTTGACTATTCAGGCACTCAGGCCTGCAAGGCCCTCAAAGACGAGGGCTATAAAGTGGTGCTGGTCAACTCCAATCCAGCTACGATCATGACCGATCCGGAGCTGGCCGATGCTACTTACATAGAACCGGTGACGGCTGCCTTTGTGCGCGAGGTAATTGCCAAAGAACGACCGCAAGCCCTATTGCCAACAATGGGTGGTCAAACAGCGTTGAACGTTTCGGTCGAACTTGCCGAATCGGGTGTCCTGAATGAATTTGGCGTCGAATTAATTGGTGCAAATGTGGAGGCGATCAAGCTGGCAGAGGACAGGGAACTCTTCAAAAAGAAGATGATCGAAATAGGTCTTGATGTTCCCAACTCAGGCGTCGCGCATGAAATATCGGAAGTAAGAGAAATCGCCGCCCACATCGGTTTCCCAATTATCATTCGACCAGCCTTCACGCTGGGTGGCGCCGGTGGTGGCATTGCCTATAACCAGGAAGAGCTGGACAACATTGCTCAGCAAGGACTTAACGCCAGTCCGGTCAACGAAATTTTGTTGGAAGAGAGCGTGCTTGGTTGGAAGGAAATCGAACTGGAGGTCATGCGCGACCGCCTGGATAACGTTGTAATTATTTGTTCGATTGAAAACTTCGATCCGATGGGAGTGCACACGGGAGATTCGATAACCGTGGCGCCCGTGCAAACGTTGACCGACAAAGAGTATCAACGCCTCAGGGATGCTTCCATAAAAATCATTCGAGCCGTTGGTGTGGATACAGGCGGATCAAATATCCAGTTTGGTGTCAATCCAGACAGCGGCCGTATAGTTGTCATCGAAATGAATCCGCGGGTATCGCGATCTTCAGCTCTTGCCAGCAAAGCAACCGGCTACCCGATCGCTAAGATTGCGGCCAAGCTGGCTGTCGGCCTGACGCTTGACGAAATCGCCAACGATATTACCAGAACGACACCAGCATCCTTCGAACCAACCGTCGACTATGTGGTGACGAAAATTCCTAGATTCAATTTTGAAAAGTTTCGCGGCGCCGATGCGACATTGACCACTCAGATGAAATCAGTAGGCGAAGTAATGGCTGTCGGGCGCACTTTTCAGGAGGCGACGCAAAAAGCCTTGCGAGGCCTCGAGCTACAGCTAAGCGGTTTTGTTAGTGTTGACTTTCGTAAGAACGCCGACTTCTGGGAGTGGCGCCGCCGGCTAGCAGTGCCCAGCCATCACCGGCTTACTGACATATACGGTGCTCTGGAAGCGGGCATGTCCCTCGACGAAATTCGTGAGCTAACCAAAATTGATTTGTGGTTTCTCGACAATTTGGCCGAATTATTTGAAGCCAATGAATGGTTGAAGACAAACGTCAAGAATCTGAAGGAACTCGATCGGGCAACGTTGCAAAAGTACAAGCGTATGGGATTCGGTGATCTACAGATTGCCAGAGCGCTTGGTGTAAAAGAGGATGATGTTTTTGCCCTGCGGCAGAAATTCAAGCTTGTGCCCGTATATAAAACGATCGACACCTGTGCAGCAGAATTTTGCGCTAGCACGCCCTACCTCTACTCGACTTATGATGAGGAATCGGAGGTGCCGCCAGCTGAGAAGCCGAGGGTCCTCATTCTTGGTGGTGGACCTAATCGCATCGGACAGGGTATCGAATTCGATTACTGTTGCGTGCACGCCAGCCTGGCGTTACGTGACTTGGGCTATGAAGCAGTCATGGTTAATTCCAATCCGGAAACCGTGTCCACCGACTACGATGTATCGAGTCGCCTCTATTTCGAACCATTGACTCTTGAAGATGTTACTAACATAGCGGTGGAGGAGCAGCCGATCGGCATAATCGTCCAGTTGGGAGGACAGACCCCGCTCAAACTTGCCAAAGGTCTGGAGGCGCGCGGCTTCAAAATTCTTGGCACTTCGTGTGATTCTATTGACATTGCTGAGGACCGGTCGCGCTTCGGGAAATTGGCTCAGAAATTGGGTCTGCGTCAACCAGCCGGGGCAACGGCTAATAATCCTGAAGAAGCGATCAAAGCTGCTCAAACTGTCGGCTACCCTGTGCTCGTCAGGCCAAGCTATGTCCTGGGTGGTCGCTCCATGGAGATCCTCTATTCTCAGGAAGAGCTATTGCGCTGGCTGCAAAATGGTTTCACGGCGCATAGCGGCATGTCCATCTTAATCGATCAATTTTTAGAAGACGCCATTGAAATCGATGTCGATGCTATTTCAGATGGTCGGGCAACGATTATCGCTGGCATTATGGAACACGTGGAGCAAGCCGGCATTCATTCAGGGGATAGTACCTGCGTGCTCCCCACCCAGACTATTCCATTGACCATTATTGAAGAACTCCGCAAGGCAACTGACGATCTGGCGCGCGAATTGAAAGTAGTCGGCTTGATGAATGTGCAATTCGCCCTGCAAAAGGGCATGCTCTATGTTCTCGAGGTCAATCCTCGAGCCAGCCGAACCATCCCCTTCGTTTCTAAGGCGACAGGCGTGCCGTGGGCCAAACTAGCTGCTTCGGTGATGATGGGAAAAAGTCTTTCCGAGTTGGGCATCACGCCCAGACTTCTGCCACCTCATGTGTCGGTGAAATCTGTTGTCATACCATTCACGCGTTTTCCCGGCGCGGAAATTTCACTGGGACCTGAAATGAGATCGACCGGTGAGGTTATGGGCATAGCTTCCCAATTCGGGCTGGCCTTTGCCAAAGCACAATTAGGGGCCGGTCAGAAGCTGCCCTCACAAGGACGGATCTTCATCAGTGTCTCCGATATGCACAAGAATGAAATCGTTCCCGTGGCACAAAGTCTCTATCAATTGGGCTTCGAACTTGTGGCAACGAGAGGCACCGCCGGTGCTATCAGATCCGGAGGGATCCCGGTGATCATGGTAAACAAGGTGTCGGAAGGGCGCCCGAACCTTGTCGATAGGATAAAGAATGGAGAAATACATCTTGTCATCAATATTCCATCCGGCCGAACGGCCCGGGATGATGATCAGCTTATAAGGAGAGCGGCGATTAATTACAATGTCCCTGTGGTGACGACGATTTCCGGTGCCCGGGCCACCGCGTCAGCGATTGGCGCTTTGCAGGCGGGAAGTTTGACAGTCAGCACGCTTCAGGATTATCACTTAAAGATATCCGCCAAAGAAGTGAGCGGACATAAGAGAATGGCTAATTACTGATTGAAACGATACATGTGCTCCCTCTTCAAGATATAATCGCCATCTGTGCCTTAAGAGGTAGTCAGAAATGAGTGAGCTTGCCAATATAATCGACCAAACTCTTCTAAACCCGGCTGCGACATCGGCCGATATAGAGAGACTTTGTGAAGAGGCGCTCGAATACAAATTCTTCGCAGTTTGCGTCCATCCAGTGCATGTGAGGCAGGCAGTCAGGAAGCTTTCCTCAAGCGAAATCGTTGTTGCTACAACCATTGGCTTTCCACTAGGGGCAAATCTGACCGACATCAAAATTGCCGAGGCTCAGAGGGCTGTTTTTGAAGGGGCAGAAGAGCTCGATCTTTCGATGAACATCGGGGCTTTGAAAGAAGGAGACATCCAGTATGTCACCAGCGAAATTGAATCGGTGGTGCGTGCCGCTCGCGAGCATCGAGTCAAAGTAATAATCGAGTGTGATCTTCTCTTGCAAGAGGAAAAAGTCGCTGCTGTTCAAGCTTGCATCAAGGCCGGAGCTTTTATGGTAAAAACCTCGTCCGGATTTGTCAAAGACGGTAAGGGTGCAACTTTGGAGGACGTCCATTTGCTCAAAGAGACGATTGGAGATGCTCCTTTGAAGATAAAAGCCAGTGGTGGCATAAAAGACTACAAAAAGGCGAAGGAGCTTATCGATGCGGGTGCTTCCCGTTTAGGTACCTCTTCCGGCGTTCAGATAATTCAGGAATCCTTGGCGCTCACAAACGTGCATTGAGGAACGAACAGATTCAATCTCAACATTGGAGGCGAAAGAGTTGAAAGTTACAAGAAATAATTTGGCTTGGACATTGTCCGTGTGTTTGCTGAGCGGAATGACCGCACCGATGGCATTCTCCGAAGAGACGGAGAGCCCCGCAATGAAAAAGGGTGACGAGCTTTATGCTCGCCTGAAGTTGAAAGAGGCGGTCGAACAATTTAGAGAGGTCGTCAGGCAGGAACCCGATAATGCCAAGGCGCACGAAAAGTTGGGCGCGGCGCTTGCATCAAGCGAAGACTACGAAACCGCCATTCTGGAAGAACAGACGGCTGTGCGTCTTGATCCAAAATACTTTTTGCCGCACGTGATTCTCGGACAAGTCTATGCGAACCAGGGGAAATTCGACCAGGCGCTCGCCGAATTCAAGCAAGCCGTCGCACTCAAGCCGACCAGTTTCCGCGCCCATCTGGACCTAGGCTTCGCCCTCACTCACATGGGTAAATTTGATGAGGCAATTGACGCCTATAAAAAGGCGGCCGAGATCAATCCTGAGGACGCCACACCACACTTGAATCTTGGTGTGATTTATTCGCAAAAGCAGGATTATCCGCAAGCGATCAAGGAAGAGCAAAAAGCGCTTGAGCTCAACAAGAATGTTGTTGAAGCTCACATCAATTTAGGCAATGTCTATGCTGATACCGGTGAGATTGAAAAAGCGATCGAGGAATTTAGAACAGCTTTGCGCATGGCACCGATTCATCCCAACGCCCACAGCGGACTGGGATGGATGCTCGATAAGCAAGGCGACTTTAAGGGAGCGATTGCCGAGCAAAGAAAAGCGTTGAAAGTGCAACCTAACTTCGCGCCGGCGCACAGACGATTGGCAGTAGCCTTAGCCCATGCCGGAGACCAGAAGGCCGCTCAAGCAGCTTTCCAAGATACTTTGAAAATCTCTCCACGCGACGTGACGGCCCGGGTTGAGTACGCTCAGTTCCTGGAAAAACAGGGTCAAACTACCGAGGCGACAGCCGAGTACAAAAAGGCGCTGGAAATCAATCCGCAAGCAAAGATCGCTCAGGATGCACTCGATAAGCTGAACAAGAGCGGCACCAAATAAAAGGGAGTGCGGTGGCTGCCCTTCTCAATGTTGAAAACCTTTGTAAAGAATATTTGACCCTTGCGGGCAGCTCCGTCCAGGCTCTTAGAAACATCAGCCTTTCAATTAATAAAGGCGAATTCCTGACGGTGGTTGGGCCGTCTGGATCTGGTAAGTCTACTCTGCTTCAATTGCTTTCCGGCATTGAAAAGCCGACTTCCGGCTCCATTGCTTTGGGCGCTGAGCAGGAAAGTCCTCGCATTGGGTTTGTCTTTCAAGCGAACACGATTTTCCCTTGGCGCACTGTTGCTGAAAACCTAGCTTACCCACTTGAGGTAAGGGGGATAGGGCGAAAGGAACGCAGAGAAAAGGCAGCGCAAATCTCATCACTGGTTGGACTGACACCCAATGTCTATTTGGACAAATATCCGAAAGAATTGTCCGGCGGAGAAGCAAGGAGGGTAGCCATAGGAATGGCTTTGGCATATGAAGCTACATTGCTTTTCATGGACGAGCCCACCTCTCAGCTCGATTTCTTTACTCGTTTAAAAATGCAGAATATCGTCCAGGAGCTCTGGCTTGAACATCGTTTTACAGCAATATATGTCACACACGACATCGACGAGGCAATATTGCTTGGTGATAGAGTCGCTGTTATGCGAGCTGGGATGTTGCAAAGCATCATTGAGATTTCCCTAGCCCGCCCTAGGAATAAACTAACCCTGGCGGATTCTCGCTTCATCGGCTACCAGGAAAGAATTATAGATTTGTGCGATGACACCACCCAGAGCTAAAGGGCATTCTGCCGCATTCGAACGCTTGATCTGGATTCTTGCCCTTGGAGTTCTTTGGCAATTGCTTGCTCTAATGGTTAGAGACGTTCGCATCTTCCCTGGAATTGATTACATTGCTACCAAATCGCTGCCGGGATTGGCGGTGTTTGAAGGCACTCAAGACAATGCTTTAGTTGCTGTCCTAATGCTTGGCCGAAACAGTCTTATCACTATCGGCCGAATTCTGGTTGGCCTCATTGTTGGAACGATAACTGGGTTAGTGGCGGGGTTTGGGATTCACTTCCTGCGACCGTTGAGAAATGTCAATTTGACCCTGCTCGTTTTGATCCGTGCCGTGCCATTATTTGCTCTCATCCCCCTCTTTCTATTTTGGTTTGGTGGCAGTGAATTCGGTGTCTATGCCTACATTTCCTTCGGTGTGTTCATAATCATTGCAACCAATACTTATGAGGCGTTATGCAACATTCCACCGGGCTATGTCATACAGTCCAAAATTCTGGGTGCTGATCGTTTCCAGACTTTTAGTACGGTACGTTTCTATGCTATTCAACCGGAGATGGTCGCGGCATTCAGAAACGTAGTCGGTTATTCGTGGGCATTCTCTCTCGGAGCAGAGTATTTGTCTTCTGCTAATGGTTTGGGATACCTTGTCTATCAGTCCTACATCTATGCCGATATTGGTAAACTCATCTTACTGGCTTGTCTCTATGGTTTATATGGCGTGGCTAGTTATAGGATGTTACAGTACTTATCTCATCGCTTGGTCAAGTGGAGTTAGTGAAGAAAATATGTCTGTAGCGCAACTGTTCTGCAAAGTATTTATAGGCATTCTGATAGTTGCTTCTTTGACAGGATGCTCGATGGGTGGCGCCTCCGGTTCTACTGATCTACCCTCCTCGCTAAAGCTGACGAAGGTGCGATTTGGTATGTTGCCGTACGGAGATCATACCTATGCAATTATCGGTGTAAAGAAGGGCTGGTTTAAAGAAGCCGGCATTGATCTCGACTACCAATGTGTAAAGGTAGAAGATGTAGTGCCCTTTTTGAAAGGTGGTTCGCTTGATGTTGCGTCCGTTCCGCCTGGCATACTTCTTGCATCTTACGAAACGGCACCCAATCTGGTGAGCTTTGCCTTGAGCGATTTATTCCAGGGCTACTGCATTATGGGACAACCTGATTCACACTGTAAAAGTTACATGGAAATGGTCTCAACTGGAGCAAAGCCGGAAGAAGCAATTAAGAAAGCGGCGCAGCAGTTGCGTGGCAAAGTCTTTGCTTACCCAGCAGAGGCTGCCATAAAGCCATTTATTGATTTGGTCGTTCAAAAATCTGGACTGCAGCGCAGGGACTTCAAATCCTTGGTTTTGGATGATGCGTTGACCATAAACGCCATGCGCAATAAGCAGGCGGATTTTCAGGTGGGTGGCGCACCTTCGCAAATTATATTGCGGCGTGAAGGGTTTAAACCCATACTTAGTGCTATAGATTTGGCAAAAACAGCTAACCCCTCGCCAAATTCACCAGAACTTGCCAGCATTCTGGAGGATGGGTGGGGAACAACTCATGAGTATTTCCAAAAGAATCATGACACCGTATTGAGGCTTGCAGGGGTCAATTTCCGAATCATGAAGTTTATGCATGACCACCAACCCGAAGCACTTGCCCTGCATATGCCTTATCTCAGCCAGGTTACTGGGCAGCATTTCTCCGATGCCGAGGGGAAAATCATCTACGAGGATCTCGATCCGTTCTATACATTCGAGGAACAGCGAGAGTGGTTTCACAAACCGAAAAGTCTTTACTACTTCCAGAACGTGAATGGCGCCATTCTGAACAACTACATTTCCCAACACATTTACCAAAGAACACCGCCTCATTTAGACACGGTTCTGGTGGCAAGAGACGTGTACGATGAGTTAGACCAGCTTCGCAAGGATACCGAAGAAAATTTGGCAAAGGTTGACCTGAACTCTCTGACCGAAAAGGAAAAAGCGAAGTACAAGATTGCGAAGAGTTATTATGATGCGTACGACTTCCTGGACGCCGATCGAATTGCTCGTGAATTGTCTTTGGAGTCGAAGAAGTGATGGTTGGGAAAAAACACCTCTTACTGCGTGCGCTGGAAATTACGGCCGCTGTTATAGTGATTCTGATTGCTTGGCAGATAGCCAGTCTCTGTTTCGGTAGCGAACGCGTTCCGAGCATAAGTCACACGTTGAGTATGACCATCAGTAGTTTTGGCAAAGATCCTATTATCGAAGCACAGGGAGGCGGTAGCGGTGGCTATTCTCCCCATGTCCTTGCGACATTGGCAAATTTTATGATTGGCTTTGTTTCCGGATCTGTTGGGGGAATTATTTTCGCGTTCGGACTTTTCCACTCTCCAAAATTGTTGAAGCAGATAGATCCTCTTATTGAATTCTTTCGCGTTTTGCCGCCGCTCCTGGTAATTCCCTTTGCGGTAATTTTCTTTCGCTCCACAGATGCGTTGCCATCAATTACGGTGGGGATATACACGATGTTTACAGTGGCTATATACACCCTTGCTGCGCTCCGGAATCTCCCGGCGAACTATTCGATTTTGGCTAGGTTTGTTGGAGCCACAAAGGTTCGCAGGATCATCGATATTCAGATTCCCGCGATAGTTCCTGCTCTCTTTGGCGCGATGCGTCTCGCGATCGTGCTTGGCCTCGGTATTTCCGTGGTTGCAGAGTACTTAGTTGCTCCGGCAGGCATCGGTCGCGTTATGAAATTTGCTATGTCCTTTTCAAGAATCGACCTTCTTTTTGTTGGGGTGGTTTGGGTGATCCTTATCGCCGTGATATTGGAATTGCTCGTGAGCATACTGGTTGGCTTCATGTTGAAATGGACCAATCGCGAAACTTTAATCGGGATCGATTGATTCCGTGCCTAACTCCCGAATAGTCGCTGCGTGCTGATCCGGCCCTCCATGCCAGCTTGGCCGTTCCACCAATTTTCTAGCCTGTAGTTGCCGTTGCTGTCGCGAGTGACCACCTGAGCGTGCGCGCCTCCCAGTGTGATGCAAACGACACCGCCGTACCTGGCTATGGCAGCATCAAACGCGGCTCGGTTCTGTCTAGTGCCAAGAGTGAAGACCGGGAAGTGCGACCCGAAAATGGTTTGGTAGGCATGTTGCGCTTCAGAAGTCGTCGTGCCCCTGAACGCCGGTGTCATGTGCCTGAAGCCGAAGGTTTTTCCGAGGAGCGTGGTCATTATATGATTGAAGCGATCTTGCCCAGCCATGGGACCTAAATCGGTATTGTCAAATTGCAAACCGCGATATCGTCCTGTGGTTACGATGGTGGCAAACGCTCGAGCTACTCGATCAGGTGAGGCTAGTAGTCCCAAGAACAAGAGAGAGTTCAGATAACAGGAACCGATCTGGCCCTGATTGCAGTACCTCTGGGGATCAGCCAGCGAAAGTAAACACGTCTCGACTGCATTATTGAGCTGCGCTCCGTGCAGACCTCCCTGGTTTGCTCCTTCATACACGGAAGCTAAACTACGTAGAGCTGCAGCAATTTGATCATCAGACGGCTGTCGGACACCTACTTGGCCCTGGCGATGGCACCGAGCGATGAATTGATCGACGAGCTGCTCAGCTCTACTTGAATTTCCACCGAACAGTCCTTTGCTGCGGGCTAATTCCAGGAAGTGCGCTCGCGCTCCCTGGAGGTCGTTGCTTGTGAGCCATGATTCACCGAATATTCGGTCAAAGGCTCGATCCAGTTCTTCGTCGTTACGGTAAACCAACTGACCGCGTTCGTTGAACTTGACGTTGGTAATGTAGTGCATATCACCGTTGGCTTCTGTGCGGACGAATCTGTCTGTCTCATTGACGCGCACATTTGTTGATACCAACGTATTACCGTCGAAGGTATGTACCGTATCAGTTATCCGGGTCACGAAAGTGGGATCATTGCCTCTACCGTATTCGAATCCGTGAGTGGAGCCGTTTGCTTCGGTGATCGTATTGATGCGCGGCACAATTGTGCCATCGGGTCTGGTGACGAAATCTAGAGAAGCGGAGCCGCCGCCGTTGATCAAGAGACTGACTCTGCCGGCGGAATCACCGGTCTGAGAGATCGTCACACCCTCGGAGTCGATATTAGCAATTGGATTTCTGCCTGCCTGCATCAGTTGTTCGGCAGTGAACGTTTGTGTGTGTCCATTGACGGTTACGGTGATGCTGCTAATCAGCGGCTCGCCTCTGGAGTTCCTTTTAACCTGGCCGTTTTCAGTGGCGTATTCGTAAGTGAAGTGGCGTCCGTGTCCATCATCAGCGCTGCTAACCAGACCGTTACCGTCGCGAGTTACGGTCAATCTATCGCTGGTACCACCAACCAGGCTGACCGGAGTCAAATGACCTGCGGCGGTGTCTGATCCCTGTTGCTGAAGTAATTGGACGACATCCGGATCTTGGCGCAGCAGCACTGATAAAGTTTGCAGCGCTTGTTTGGCCCTGAGTACACCCGGTTCGTTTGTCTCGAAGTCTATGGTGTCTCTAAGTCTTCTCGGTATTTCAGGTGATGAGGTGGTCAACGGGAATTCATCTCCTTCCCGAGCTGGGATTCAATTCCTTTAGTGGTGGTTAAACAGGTTGTTGAATGCGTTTGGTTCGGTTTGCAGGCGCATTAGCATTTGCTCTACTCGTTGCCTATAACTAGCACGTTCGGTTGGATTCGTCGGCGGAGTTAACAAGTTGGCTCCGCGAGCAGCATCTAGGAGTGCAAGGTTAGTTATGGCACGAATGACGTTTGCGGATGGATTTGTGCCGGCTGGGAACAATTGTTGTACGTCGGTAGCACTGGCGGTTCCGTTTTCTACCTTCTTCAAGAAGCTGGCCAAATTCCCAAACATCTGCATATTTGGAGTCCTGCCATCTTCACCGAGAAGCTGCCGTCCGAAGGCACGCAGGGCGGTCGCACCATCGCGGTCGCCAGCGGTCTCCAAAGCCTGCGCCTGTTGATTCAGGTTAGTGGTTATCTCCCTTGCTAGAGCACCATCATTCTCTGTGAGTGCGGTTCGGAGTTCATTTTGTATATCGGCGTTGTCTGGATCGTCAGCCAGTCTTGCCAATATGTTCTTAATTCTTGTAGGTAAGATAGCGCCCAGGAAGTTTCCATAATATCTTGGATGCATTCCACCGCGGCGGAGGATGTCTCCAAATGAATTCAGAAACTCACGAGTGCGATTAGCATCGTTATTGTTCGGGTTCGGATTGACATCGGGGTTGTTATCCCTGTCGTTATTGTCCGGATTTATGTGGTTGTCGTCAGGACCTGGTCCCGGTCTTGGCCCCGGACGAGTGTCGTTATTAGGTTCAGGAGGTGGATGTATGTCATCCTGGTCATGTGGGTTTGGACGTTGATGGTGGTGGTCTCGATTGAAGTTGGTCAGAAAGTCTGGATTTACCTCGTGTGCAGCGAGGACATTTCCCGTGTCAGTTAACCTGATGTCCTGGTTAGCCCATCTTGAATCGAATTGGTTGGCGGTTAGGTTGATCGCGTTTTGAATGTTTGCGGCAGAGGCACCATCTTCGATGGCAACGTTGATTTGAGCCGGACGACCTGTTAGTTCAGCAAAGCCAGGGCGAAACTCAACTTCGCCACTGGCCAGAATGCGCATATCTGGTTGCACAGTGCTGTTTGGTGGCAAAATGTTGAATGTCGTAGCTTGCCCGTCTGTCGCTAAAGGAGTACTTGGCCCAAAGGGCTGCACCGACTCCATCGCTCTGAATTGACTGAATGCAGTGGGCGGCGCGGCCGGCATTATCTCCGCTGCGCACGGAAATCCTGCGGGTACTATGGAAGGTACTTCAAACCGGGCTACAGGAAACCCTGGTTGGCATATCGTGCCCAAGCACATGCTTTCGCCCGCCATTATTGTCGGTGGTCCGGCAATTATTCCGTCTCCTTGCTCTACCATGACCTTTACTCCTTGGTCTTATTGACTCATTTATTCTTCCGGGAAATCGCCACAGTGCCACCACGCGCTCTGTGAAAAACGCACAGGCAACAGCTACAAGAAACAGCTTGTTTACTGCTCTTTGTTCGATCTAGTTGTATGTTCGTGAGTGATTATTTTCGGCTAATACAGTCGCTCATGTTATTTCGCAAATATGAGATCCCTGTGAACCACCCCCCC
>PSRH01000162.1 GCA_003175915.1 Candidatus Melainabacteria bacterium
AAGATAAGAGGTACCGCCAAAGCGATCATAGGCACGCCAAAAAGATGAGTGACTTTACATCCTTTGGTGGTATGTTGGCTGCGGTAGTAATCGATTTCGGCTTCTAGCTGAGAAGAATACATGGCTAAGACCCAGAAAAGTGTTACCGTTATAAGATTACTTTACTAGCTCCACCCACAAAACTCCAAGTTCCTGATTGAGAATGGCACTTTTAAGGGTATCTAGTTAAAAGGGGATAAGCGTACTGGGCACTAATCCGGCCCTGGATAAGTAGAAATGAGCAAGTTCACTCTCCATAAATACGGCGAAGGTTGGGAATTTGCCCCGGAAGGCATGTTCAGCCGCAAGGTGGTCGAGAATCGCACCACTCGCAAGAAGTTCTCGGAAGCCAGGCAAAAGGCGCTTCAAGACGAGGAACGAACTCATACACTTACTGAGGAGTTGCTGGAAAAATATGAACGGGCAGTATTAGTCGACCCTCTGACCGGCATCTACAACACTCGCACCTTTTTCAGAAAGCTTTCCTACGAGCTTAAGCGAGCCAAGCGCTACAAACGCCCGCTTGCCCTTTTAGTCATGTCTGTTGATCGCCTTGGTCACTATTCTCATGACTACAGTGCCATGATTGTCGACGACATATTCTTCGCAGTCGCCAGTTTCATGCGCGACGCCGTACGAGATGTAGACATTCCGGCCTGTTGCGGGAAGGATCATTTAGCGGTGATTTTCCCTGAAACCTACTCTTCCCGAGCCGTCAAAGTCGGGGAACGCATCCGCGAACAACTAAGCTCCCAACCAATCAGCGAAGACTTGCGCAATATCCGAATCACAGTCAGCATCGGCGTCGTTTCTTTTCCCACCCACGGGCGCGAGGAAAACGACCTGCTCCTCAAGGCCCTAGATTTCCACGACGAAGCTCGCCGCCGAGGCGGCGATCGCGTTTATAGCGGCTGAAACGCCTGAGAAACTAACTTCACCGGAAGTCCATGTTCCTATTGTTAGGTGGCTTGGTCATGCCCTCAATACAACCGATTGAATGCCGAACATTTGACCTTAGCGGCTGCGATGTTACACGAATTGCCTTCAACTACTCAATTGGCATGATCGTTGCTGACGAACGGAACTCGCTGAGCATAACGATCGAAGCGGCTCTGACCGCAACTTTACGGCCGGATAAGCAGGTGGTGATGGTCGATCCGCAAAACAACAATCCGCAAAGTGCAGCCCTCTTGCTTTCGTTTTTGCATCAGCCTGCCAAGGCAATTCACACCTATAGCAATGGTGATCTTAGACTGGAAATGTCCAACGGAAGCACGATAGAAGTTAAAAGGGACGAACAGTATGAAAGCTGGGAGCTGTCCGGAGCAGGAAGCTTCCAACATATCCAGATGGCTTGTACACCCGATCCGACGCCGCCTTGGGGCGAGCCCTAGCCGCTGGCAGGCATGCCGGACTTCACGCCTTCTTTACCGGCACGGTTAAAGATGGAGTTCAGATGAGCTTTAACGGTGGTACGTGGCGTGGAAAAGGGACAAATCAAGGCATCTTACCGGCAAAATCGTCTCTCCCTAAGCCTTGGCTGGGCGTTGCTGGGAGGGTTGGGCTGGTTCATAGGCGGTCTCCTTTTCCACATGTTTGGCGGCTGGGATAGCTCCTGGCGCATAGCCCTGGCTGAAGCTGTACCAATTACACTTGCCCTCGTACCAACCGAATACATAGCGTTTGCGATCGTTCCCGAAAGCACAGGTTTCCCTAATCAACTCAGCCTGAAAGTTGGCTTTATGTTTGCCAGCCTGATTGTCATAGCCAAGACTGGGGCAGATTTGATGACGCCGGTCAGGGCATATTTAGGACATCTCCTTGGGGTCGGATGAGTCGCTCAGAGTGTGTTTGGAAGCGCCTGAAATAATGCCTTGGCGCTAAAAGTCCAAATCCTTCATGGTCTTCTCTTCGGCACTGGGAGCACCTGTCTGCGGCAGCACGCCCGGAGCACTTACCGTTGGTAGGCTGGGTGTGCTGGTTTCGGTCGATGGTTCGCCGCCTCGGCCGCCACGCTCGATCGGTCCTCTGCCAGGTAATGGTATGGCAGTATTTTCCACCTTTGGCAAAGCCGCCTGGGCGGGGGGAACTGCCGGTGCGGGAACCGGTGCAGGAGCTGGCGCTGGCGTGATTTGATGGGCCGATTCAGGTGTTGTTCTCAGTTTCAGGGCATCGCCACCACCGACAGTGACAACACTCTCGCCTGGTTTGGCTTTCTCAGCTTTACCTATAGGATAGGCTTTGTAGAGAGTGCCGTCGAGGAAAATTCTGAATTCGCTCTTGCCGTTAGCCTTGACGGGTTGAGCAGCCAGGAATTCAAAAGGCTTGGACTGTTTGGCGCTCAAGGGCGGGACAAATTCATCGACTAGCCTTGTATCCTTGCTCCAGAGCAGCTTCTCTTCGGTCGTATCCCACAATTCCGCCCTCAGGTTGACGGTATTGACCGTCTTGTCCGTCGGATTCCACACTTCGCCAATCACGCGCGGACAATGCGAGGTGCTATCCAGCCCCACGTTCAATTTCCTCAAAGTGACATCAGGTAATTGGTTGCTAGCATCGAAGGACTTGGCTTGCTGGAGATAGGCATAGCCACTCTCGTTGTTGCCAGCATCCATTAGCTCTTTGCCGCGCCGAGTCAAGAGCCCCGATAGCTGCCGAGAAAGTAGTTGATTGCGCGGGTCCAGGTTGAGCGCCTTGCGAATTTGTTCGATCGCCAGATCAAGCTTGTCCTCACGCTCATAGATTTGAGCAGCCAACAGATAATTCCTGGCGTTCTGGGCTATGTAATTCAGCTTGGAGAGATAGGCAAGCGCTTTGTCATCATCACTTCTCGAGGCAGCTGAATCAGCCATTTTTTGATAGATCGTCGATAAGCGCGAATCAGCTTCACTGAATCGCGAACCATCTCTTAGATCGTGGACCTCTTCCCAACAGCGCAACGCCAAGTCAACATCGCCACTGCGCAAGGCTTCATCGCCCCATAAAGCGTCCAGATCGGCTAACTCGGCGCGTTTGCCAGGAATATTGGCCTTAGCCAGGGGGCGAAGTAAATCAATCGCTTTGTCGTATCTGCCCCTCTGCCTGTAATAGTTGGCCAGATCCGAAGCAAGGGCCGGCTCCGCTACAACGCCAGCACCAAGCTGTTGAGCGTGGCTGACGCACTGCCAAGCCTTATCTACCTGGTCTACACCAACATAGGCACGAGCCAGGGCAAGAAAAGCTTTGCTGTCGTTTGGACGTAGAGCCGTTGCCTTAGTGAGTGTCTTGACAGCAAAGGCGTACTGTCCCTTAGCCAACTCCTGCTGCCCCTGCTTGAGCAAGCGCTGATCGTCCGGCGGTTTGGTGAGAAAGAACACGGTAGCGCCGGCCGAGAGAAGCAAAACCAAACCAGTGATGAGAACGCCTAAGATCGGTGGCGTGCCAGAACGCGCCGGCTTAATATTAGTCTGTGATTGGCGATTGCCCCCACCAGGGCGGGTCGATCGCACTTCGAACTGATTGGCTGTGCTTGAGCGATTAGTTCGCGGCGGCATCACTTCGTCTCTTTGCCCCCTGCTTTTGGGCGGCATGATCGTTTCGCCGCAAAGAAAGCAGCGTTCCATTTGAGCTGGTTGGTAGGTTCCACAAGCGGGACATCTCATCGCGTGCTCCCTCCGAACACATTATCGGGGGTTTTGCCTGGCGATGCTTACTTAATCTCTACTTTAGCGCCTGTCGCTTCCAGCTTCTGCTTCATCTGGTCAGCATCTTCCTTCTTTACCTTCTCTTTCAAAGGTTTCGGAGCAGAGTCAACCAGGTCTTTCGCTTCCTTGAGGCCAAGTCCTGTCACTTCGCGGACGACTTTGAGCACTTCGATCTTCTTCTCACCAACGGAAGCGAGAATGACGTCAAATTCAGTCTTCTCTTCGGACGCTGCTGCTCCGCCTGCGGCGCCACCGGCCGGCATCATAGCCATGCCTACTGGTGCGGCGGCTGTTACGCCGAACTTATCTTCCATTTTTTTCTTCAGATCGGCTGCTTCCAAGAGTGTGAGAGAGCCGATTTGGTCTAACAGATCATCTACTTTTGATGGCATTTTTTTCTCCTTGATCTCAATCTAAAGTTTTAGCTAATTAAGCGGCATTGTTTTTCTTTGCTACTTCTTCTACAAGCAGGGCAATATCGCGAATCACCCCGGCCATTGAGCCGGCGATCCCGCGAGCGCCCGAATCCAAGCCACCCATAATGCTGGACAAGAGCTGTTCCTTGCTGGGTAGTTCAGCAAGGCTCTTAACCTCAGCGGCGCTGATCGCTTTGCCGTCCAAAACGCCACCGCGCACGGAACCTTTTTTCAAGTTCTTGAAGTAATCAACGGTGACCTTAGCTGGCTGCGCCGGATCTGTGTAGCCAACAATGATTGCTGACGGACCTTTGGCCAATCCTTTTAAATCGGAAAAGTCGCCCGTCTTGGTGGCAATCTTAATCAGGGTATTCTTGGCGATCCGGCATTTGGCTTTATCTGCCGCCAGTTTCCTGCGGAACCCGGTAATTTCAGCGACAGTAAAACCGCTCAAATCGGCTACCAAAGCGACCTTAGCACCAGTGAAGAACTGCTCAAGCTCTCCCAATATTTCTTGCTTTTTTTGTTTAGTTGCCATTTTTCCAGCCTTTTTTGAGCCACACTTGGGGCAATAGCTTCCTCAAATTATCGAGACAGTCCGCCACTGAAAAGCGAAAATCCCGGCGGTCTTTCCCACCAGGATCACAAAAAGGGGACATCATCCCCCACGACTTTTTTGCCGTAATTGTGACCTCTAGCTGGCGACCATTTCTGATCTTTAGGCTACCTTTTGAGGGGCAGCACCGAACTGTCTTCGGTCTTGCGCCTAAGACGCAATTTCGTATCCTCGCAGGATTCCGTCCACCCGTCAAGACGAACTGGCTTTTTTACCCCTAATTGCTAACAGGTCTTAAAGTTCAGGACAGTTGGCGCTTCTGGCCGTCATACTAATGAACAGAAACCGGAAAAGCCTGGCGGTAAGTCGTTGACTATGTTCAGAAAGCATGTTTTTGTTTGTATTTCCGGAAAAACTTGCCCAGATCAGGGCGCCATCGGTGTTTTTGATGAATTACGTAAGGAAATCTCCGAGCGGGGACTAAAAGGGTCAATTCGCATCAATAAGGCGGGCTGCTTCGATCAATGCGGCAATGGTCCTATGGTGGTGGTTTACCCTCAAAACACCTGGTACGCCAATGTCCAGGTCGCCGACTGCAGGGAAATAGTGGAGTCGGATTTGCTGGCCGACCGGGTTGTTACCAGACTCCTTTATGATGGCCGCGGCAAAGTCATTGCCTGCAGCTAAGCGCTTTTATAATGTTTATTTTGAATCTTCTAGGGTATCTTTCCTAGTAGCTGGTGGGTCGGCTAGCAGCCTCTTTTTAGACTATTGTCATGAGGGCGCCTCCCACTAGCGCTTTTTCCAAATGTTACGGCCGAAAAATAGTATCCCTAGGGTAGCGGATGGGTAAGGCGGTGCCATATTCCTACAATAGATTCCGCTATTCTTAAAAGCTTGAATCTTGGTTCTGGTTCGGCTGGTCCTGCGGCGTAGCATATCTGGGTGCAGTCGCGAAAATGGCTAATAGCTTGTCGGCGGGTTGCTTGATTGTCGGCAGAATACTTTGCTTAGAAAGATCGCCGACCTTTCGTTCACAGAGGCTTTTGGCCAGGGGCACCACTTGTGTATGGAGTTGGCAGAGCTTGAGGAGACAATATAAGGATTTACTGCGGTCCTGGTGCGTCGGTCTACTCAACATACGGGACAGACCCTGAACCAGAGCATCATAGGGAAAATCTTCGGCAAGCTGATCAAGTCGAGCATAAAAATACTTGGCGCATTCAGCCCTGACATGAAGATCGACATCGTCAAAGGCAGCCAACATATTCATGGCAGTATCATTGGGCTCCGCTGCCCACTCAAGCAATTCAATCGATTGGGCTCGTCTGACAGGATCGGGGTCACAATCGACCGTGTCTAAAAGCTCATTGCGCATTGATGGCAGGAATTGCTGGATCGCCTCAATCATTTGATTGGCCGCTTCGTCAGAGTAGAATTTATAACCGTCACGCCACTCTTCTCGAGCCGGTCGCCCATCTTGTTCAAGTTGATCAAGTCGACTGTGGAGATCAGCCAGGATAAGAAACGGTTTCTCGCTGGTTACGCGGACGCGGTGCGGCCGATTGAGCCGGCGCGTCACGATGCTTGACAATGGGTCCGGCACATCCACGACCAGAGCAAGCTGATCAGCACCTACTGATACCACTTCAATGTTCGCGCTCACATGATCGTGTTCGAAATGATTTTGCAGGCGAGCTGCCGCCGCTTCAATTCGCTGAGCGTTGGCATCGCTTCTGAGATTGATCAATCGCTCCAGTGCTGCGCGATTGATGCGCGTTGAACCAAAAAACTCAAGACCGGCATAAGTATCGACATTATCCGCCCAGGCAGCACTTGCACAAGTGACGAATAATATGGAGAGTTTCAGCCACAGAGCTTTAACCATTATCTGTCCCACTCACTTAAATACGCTCTTGTCCTATATCCGCCTATACTACTGTGCTAAGGTCAAGAGACCGGGTTGCCTCTTTTGTTTGTTGACTAGAATCAATGAATCGAACTCCCGAAACTATAGTTATAAAGGATCCGGTCTGCGGCATGAACCTTGACCCGGACAAGATCTGTCAGCAAATTTCGTTTGCGGGTAAGGATTATCACTTTTGCAGCGCCACCTGTCTGGAAAAATTTAAAGCTCACCCTGAACAATTTACCTCGTTCATAAGGAAAGTTGCGGAGAACTACAAAGAGAATAAGGCGAAAAAGGCCTCTGACTCGAAGAGCAGGCGTTATCAGTGCCCCATGCATCCACAAATTGAATCAGATCGGCCCGGAAGTTGTTCAATTTGCGGCATGGCACTGGTAACCAAGGTAGAGTTTCTACAAGACTACGAAGACGATCAACTGACGTCGCTTCGCTTCTTCCGGAAACGTTTCTTCGTTTGCCTGATTCTGCTCATTCCCCTAATTTTCATATCAATGTCCGGCATGGGTGAGATGACCGAACAATCTATAAAGTGGAATGGGCTCTGGCAAGTTCTATTGGCTACCCCCATAGTGTTCTGGGGTGGATCCGTTTTTCTTCGGCGAGCAATCGATTCGCTTAAGCATCGCTCGCCAAACATGTTCACGCTCATCGCTCTGGGCGTACTCACCGCCTATCTTTTCAGTAGCGTTGTTGCATGCGCCTATCTGATTTTAGGTAACGATCAGTTTTCCAGAGTTTTTGCTGATTTGGCCTTCGACAAGCACGGCGGGTTAAAGTTGTATTTCGAATCAGCAGCAGCAATTACAACCTTGAGCTTGCTCGGACAATATTTCGAACTGAGGGCGCACCACGCCTCGGGGCAGGCAATCAGTTCGTTGCTGGCCCTTGCTCCCAAGACCGCCCGCCTGGTCAAACCAGACGGCAGCGAAGCGGAGGTCCCCCTCAACCAGGTAGAAGTTGGAGAGATTTTACGTATTCGAGCTGGCGAGCAAATACCGACCGACGGTGTGCTGGAGGAAGGCAGCGCTTCCATCGACGAATCAATGCTTACTGGCGAAGCCATTCCTGTGGAAAAGGTAGCCGGAGCCAAGTTGAGCGCTGGCACTACTAATGGTAGCTCGAGCTTTACCATGCGTTCGCTCAAGAAAGCCGAAGACAGCTTTCTTGCCTCTATAGTCAGAACCGTTCAGGAAAGCCAGAGTTCGAGAATTCCTGCTCAAGATCTAGCGGACAAAATTTCGGCGATATTCGTCCCGATCGTTGTTATTCTGGCGATCATGACCTACGCTATCTGGTCGATCCTCGGCAAAGACACAGGTTTGGCTGTTTCCAATGCTATTGCTGTTTTGATTATTGCCTGTCCCTGCGCTCTCGGCCTAGCTACTCCGACCTCGGTCCTGGTGGCCAGCGGCGTCGGAGCTCGACATGGCATCCTCATTCGTAGCGCCGAGGCCATGGAAAAATTCGCCAAGGTAAATGTCGTAGCCGTAGACAAAACAGGTACGCTCACTGAAGGAAAGCCGGCAATCAGCAAAATCATTGCCGGAAACGGAACAAGCGAAGACGAGGTATTGCGTCTGGCAGCCAGTCTGGAACAGGGCAGCGAACATCCGCTAGCAAAGGGCATTCTAGAAAAGGCGAACGAATGTGCCATCGTCCTCAGTAAGGTTAGTGACTTTGCTTACGAAGTCGGCGCCGGGCTTCAAGGCAAAATCGACGGACAAATTGTCTACCTCGGCTCCATCGATTTCATTCAAAATCAGGGAGTCAACCTCGTACCGTTACTGGCACAATTGAATAAAGACGATTTTGCCGAGTCTACCGTGGTCGCCCTTGTTTCTGCCGGCAAACCAATCGGTCTTCTCGTCGCTCAAGATCGTGTAAAACAATCGAGCTACAAAGCATTGTCTGACTTATCTGGGCAAAAGATCAAATTGATCATGCTCACAGGCGATCGCAAAGATCGCGCAGAGGCAGTCGCTTCCAAGTTAAAGCTATCGGAGTTCTATGCCGAACTTTTACCACAGGACAAAGCAAACGTGATCAAAGAATACAAACAACAGGGATATGCCACGGCTATGGCCGGCGACGGAATCAATGATGCACCGGCACTGGCCGAAGCGGACGTAGGAGTGGCAATGGGAGATGGTTCGGGCGTGGCTGTCGGAACAGCTGGGATTGTCCTCGTAAAAGGCGACCTTACCGCCCTGAATCGCGCCGTCAAACTGGCGCGAGGACTAATGCAAAACATCAGAGAAAACCTTCTGCTTGCCTTTTCCTATAACGTGCTCGCCATTCCCATCGCTGCCGGAATACTTTTTCCGGTTTTCAAACTGACTCTGGATCCAGCATTGGCCAGTCTGGCAATGACCTTGAGTTCACTCTCAGTAGTGGGTAACTCTCTGCGCTTGCGTTCGATCAACCTAAGCTAAATAGTCTTACTTGCACCGCGACTCTTAAGCATGTACCAGAGTCGATGCAACTCTGGAAGAGCCTCGTTGCATTCGATTGGCAAACCGTGTTGAAAATCATTCGGGTTAAAACGCACTACCAGGAATCGCTCCAATTGCTCGTCACTCGGGCTTTCCCAGTGGTCTAGATTGGCTCTTGGGGATATCGCGACCATCCAAATGATCATCAAGTCAACTAGTATATCGATG
>PSRH01000284.1 GCA_003175915.1 Candidatus Melainabacteria bacterium
CAAGAACAAATAGCAGTTATCACCTTGAACCGACCGGCCGTTCTCAACGCCATCAATAACGAATTAATGGTGGAGCTGGTCAGCGCTCTGGAAAGCGCTGATGCGGACCAAGACGTCCGCGTGATCATCTTGACCGGCGGACAAAAAGTTTTTGCCGCCGGAGCCGACATCAAAGAAATGTCTGATGAATCGACTGTTTCGGTTCTCTTGAAGGACCGCTTCGCTACCTGGGACAAAGTGCGCCGCACTAAAAAGCCGATCATCGCTGCTGTCAGCGGTTACGCATTGGGCGGTGGCATGGAGCTGGTCATGACTTGTGACATGATCGTCGCATCGGAAACAGCTCAGTTTGGTCAACCCGAAATCAACATAGGAGTAATGCCTGGCGCTGGCGGCACCCAGCGCCTGACCCGACTAGTGGGAAAATACAAAGCGATGGAGATGATTTTAACCGGGGCGCGCATCACCGCCGCCGAGGCCAAAGCAATTGGATTAGTGAATAAGGTAGTGCCGGCGGAACTTTGCATGGATGAGGCCAAAGCACTGGCTCGCGAAATCGCCCAAAAGTCACCACTGGCAGTGCGCCTCGCTAAGGAGTCCATATTGAAAGGCTTTGAACTACCGTTGAACGAAGCGCTGGAATTTGAACGCAAGAATTTTTACATTCTGTTTTCTTCCGAAGATCAAAAAGAAGGAATGAAGGCATTTCTTGAGAAAAGGTCCGCGGTATTTAGTGGGCGCTGAGGAATTATCTTTGCTTTAAAGGGGGCTTAGCAATGACCGAAGAGAATATATTATTGCTTGAGAAAAAGAAAAGCGTGGCGATAATAACGCTGAATCGACCAGACAAGCTCAACGCTTTTAACGACGAGTTGACCTTCAAGCTCAAGGACGCCTTGAAGGAAGCCGAACGCGATCATGCTATCAAGGCAGTGGTGCTCACCGGTGCCGGTCGCGGCTTCTGCTCTGGACAAGATCTGCAGGCCAGAGGGCTGCACGACAAAGGGCAAAGACCTTCGTTAGGTATTTCGATTCGCCACCGGTACAATCCCATCATTCTGAAAATACGGAGTATGGAAAAGCCGATCATCGCTGCCGTAAATGGCGTAGCAGCAGGAGCTGGAGCCAGCCTTGCCCTTGTTTGCGATCTGCGTATAGTTAGTGACAATGCCTATTTCGTGCAATCTTTCACCAAGGTCGGCTTGATTCCAGATTCAGGTTCAACTTTCTTCTTGCCGAGATTGATCGGGATCACGAGAGCCTTTGAGTTGATGCTAACTGCCGACAAAATGGACGCTCAGGAAGCACTCAAGCTCGGATTGGTCAACAAAGTCGTAAAGCAGGACAAACTGATGGAGGAAACGCTCGCTTTCGCCGAACGCATAGCCGGCGGCCCCAGCCTCGCTTACGGCTTGACGAAAAGAGCAGTCAATCGCGCCATGTTTCCCGATATCGAAGAGCTTCTGGAATATGAAGCCAGCCTGCAGGAAATTGCCGGCCGCAGCGACGACTTCGAAGAAGGAGTAAAGGCCTTCATCGAAAAGCGCGACCCGGCCTACAAAGGACGCTAACTAACAAGCATACGTCGTTCTAGAAAAACTTTGCTGCATAAAGGCTGTCCACTTGAGACATTCCCTAAGGTCATGAAAGCCTAGAAAAGTGCGGTAGAATTCCTGATGGCTCGGCGGATTGACTACTTCCTGGAGGTATTTGCTGCTCAAAGATCGAATCTTGGTTTAGTTGGGACGGAAAGAAATCAGAAAGTCTCACACAATGATTTCTTCGCTTAAGACAAAGGAGTCGGCTTGTCAAGCATACCTAGTTCGATAAAGCAAAACCATGCTCTCCGGTTATTTCTAGTCAGCCTGCTAATCCTCTTTGCTGAGGTAATGTGCATTCGTTGGATAGGGGCTGAAATACCCCTTCTTCGCGTGTTTCCCAACCTGACGTTGATGACCACTTTTATCGGCGTTTCCATCGGGCTTGCCACCTGCCGTAAGCCTCTGGTGCCGGCATCTACGATAACCATAGCAGTCGTCGGGATAACCTTAATGTTGGCGTTCGCCACACCGCTAAATGTCGGACATCTCAATTTGATCGACAATCTCTTCGCTTGCGTACTCATCCTGGCCTTTCTCGTCTTCAATTTGACGGTTGTATTCATGAGTTTGGGTCGCGTCATGGGGCAAGAGTTTGCTACCATGCCTGCCCTCAAGGCTTACTCATTCAACCTGTTGGGCAGTCTTGCCGGTGTCGTCTGCTTTGCTGTTTGTTCCTGGCTCTGGTTGCCGCCAGCCGTCTGGTTAGCTTTAACCGCTCTACTTGCCTTTCTGCTTTCAGACAGAAAGCTTGTTCTGGCTATTGGGGCAGCGCTGATTACCCTTATCGCCTTTGTTTACCGGGAATCGACTTGGTCTCCTTATGGCAATATCCGCATCGTCGCCAATCATGAAGACGATAACACCCCCCTTGGGACGGGCAACTACATACTCTTATCCAACGGCGATTTCTACCATGAAGCAGTGCGCATTCTCCCGGCTCGATCATTGAGTGAAATAAAGACTCTGTACAAAAACTGCCCCATGCTGGAAGGCGCCGTGCGCACATGGTTAGAGATACCATTTCTGGTGGCAAGCGGGTGGGACAGAGTGCTTGTCCTGGGTGCCGGTTCGGGTGACGACGTACAGGCAGCCATTGTCCATGATGCCAAACACATTGACGCGGTGGACATCGACCCGTTCATAGCCAGTTGCGGCTTTAAGCGCCACCCTGAAAGACCCTACCTGAATGACAAAGTCAAGGTTTTTGTCGAAGACGCTCGCACTTATCTGCGGTACAACAAGGATAAATATGACCTGATTCAGTTCGGCTATCTCGATCCAGGCCAGGCTCTGAGAGTCACTTCCTTCCTTCGCATCGACAACTACGTATACACAAAAGAGTCGATTCAGGCTACTCTCAATCACCTCAATGATCACGGCATAATTTCCATGAGCTTATCCACCGGCGGCAGCTCTCCTGTGACGAGGCGACTCTACAAAACAATTACAGAAGCCTGGGGCAAACCTCCTCTGACAATAATCCGAGAACACACTCGTCCCTGTGATGGCGATTGGAGTTTCTTCTTTTTTGGTCCGGGACTGAAGCCAATAAACCAGGCGTCTCTCGACGAAGCAGGGCTGCGTCTCTATCCTCGACAAAATGAGTATTTCGACACTCGCACCGCCACGGATGACTGGCCATTTCTCTATTTGGATTTTACGATTGCGGCCGCATACATTTATTTGCTCACCCTTGTGGCTGCTATGGGTTTACCACTGCAGCTATTGGCGAAGGGCTTGTCGGGAAAACTGGTTCCATCGGAAGTGCTGCCCATGCTTTTCCTGGGTCTGGCGTTCATGCTCATGGAGACAAAGTCAATTACTGCCCTATCACTCTTGTACGGTTCCACCTGGATAGTCAATTCAGTCGTCATCGGTGTCATTCTCCTTCTGGCGTTTTTAGCTAACATGCTTGCCGATCGGTTGCGATTGACGAGGCTGGCGCCCTGGTATGTTTGTCTCACCCTCTCGCTTCTCCTCGATTACTTTTTCCGTATTCCTGCATATTCTGAACAACATCCGCTCTGGTTGTCGTTCTTGTCTGCCGTCATTTGCTGTCTGCCCGTGTTTTTCAGCGGTATCATTTTTTCCACACTGTTCAAACGATCGAGCAATTCAGTGATGTCACTGGCCGCAAACATCACTGGAGCTGCCTTTGGAGGTATCCTGGAAAACTTGTGCATATTCACCGGCGTCAAAAGCTTGTCGTTGTTGGCCCTGGCTCTCTACCTGCTCTCGGGTCTGCCCTTGCTGTTTGCTGCCAAAAAGCCGGCAATCGAGAACTTGCAGACAGAGCCTTCTAATTGAGCGTGTGCAGTTTCAATTCTCAATGAGCTGCGGCCGGAAACTTTTTAAAAACCGGACTCTTTATTGGCCGTCGGCGCCGTCAAGCTTTCTTTTTCTTTCGATTCTTGTTTATCTTGTTCTTCCAACTGCTGACGCATATAAGGCGAGGGCTTGGGCGCTTGCGGCTCGATCTCAGCCGGTGTTATTTTCTGCTCCAGAGCTGTAACTCGATTATTGATTCGGGCAATTGCTGCTTTATCGTCGGAGAAGCGGAGAAATTCGCGATATTCCTTGAGCGCCGAGGAGAAATGTTCCTCGAGATCAAAGATCATCGCCAGTTGTAGATGGGCAGCAGCATTGCCTTGATTGTAATTGAGACACTCATGCCAGTAGTCGATTGCTCCTTGATGATCTCCTTTGGCTAAAAGACACAAGCCCATATCAAGCAAAACCTTTTCGCGGTCCAGTCCTTTCAGCTCGACATTGGTCGTCAGCATGTCGTTAAATTGCTTAAGAGCTGGTGCCCAAGCCTTTTGCTTCATGTAATTTTCGGCCAGATTCATCCAGGCTTCCGTATAGCGCCAGGGTGCGTCCCCAAGAGCCATTTGAAATTGCAGCTCAGCGCCTTCATAGTCGCCTCGCTTGCCATTGATCATGCCCAGCACATTACGCGCCCTGGCACCCTTGCCGTGGAACTGCGTGAGGGCCGTTAAGGCTTCTTGTTCGGACTCATTCAAGCGATCATTGCGCAAATAGATCTCGGCTAAATGCAAGTGCGTTTCCGGTACTTCACCAATTGCCTGTTGACAATTTTTTTTGAAGGCCTCGATCGCTTTGGGGTCTTGTTTTCTTTCCTTGTAGCAGACGCCAAGCCAGTAATATGCGTTCGGATTGTAGTAATTGCGCGAAAAATAGATTGCTTGCAAAAATGCGTCGATTGCACCCTCTAAGTCGCCCGCTTTGTATTTACTCGTGGCAATTTCATAGTTTTCTTCAGAGGGAGAGACCGTATTCTTGCCTTTGCTTTCCACTTTCGCTTGAGCACTTGGCAGGTCTTTCACAAAGGCCAAACCAACAACAATCGCAACGAAGATGGTTGCGCTAAAACAGAACGGCAGTCTCAACATTTAAAAACTACGGCTCGAGGGTACTGGAGCCGGACTTGATTTCGATGTGAATCAAGCCGGAAAGATACAAAAGGCACCCTGCCGCGATATACAAAAGGGTTGCTTGCCAGGCACTGATTAAAGGTACGGAGAATAGCTGAGTGGCAAGAGAATTCCATGTCCACTGAATGCATGCCACAGGAATTAGAACAAAGGCACCCAGAACTCCCATAAGCAATGTGGAGAGTAAAACGGCAGCTCCGAAAGTATTAACGCGAAAACTACGCATCCAGTCTGTCTCCTTAATCAGCAATTCCGAGCATTGACCGAAACCCCGACTCGTCAATTACGGTTATACCCAATTCTTGAGCTTTGGCCAATTTTGAACCAGGATTATCCCCCACAACCAGATAGTTTGTCTTTTTCGTAACCGAAGAGGTGGCTCTACCTCCTCTTCGCTTTATGGCCTTTTCCGCGCTGGTTCTGTCCATAGTGTTGAGAGTACCAGATAACACGAAGGTCTTGCCGGCCAACTCTTGTGATACCGGCTGGACACCCTCCTCGCCTCCCTCACCGGTAACGCCGAGAGCCTCTAACTCCTTAATGAGCGACTGGTTCGGGGCCTCGGCAAAATATTCGGCCACGGCCTGGGCGATCGTCGGACCGACTCCTTCGACGGAAGCAATTTCCTCTTTTGAGGCTTTGGCGAGACTGGCAATCGAGTCGAATCGCCCCGCCAATAACTCGGCTACCCCCTGACCGACGTGCCTTATACCAAGGGCAAAGAAAAGATTAGCTAAGGGGCGTTTTTTTGAGGCATGCAAGGCAGCCAGAACGTTTTCAGCCGATTTTTCGCCCATACGCTCAAGAGTGAGCAGTTGCTCTTTTGTTAAACGATAGAGGTCACTGGCATTTTTAATCAGACCGGCGTTGATTAATTGTTCAATCAGCGACTCACCGACGCCGTCAACATCCATGGCGCTACGGCTCACCCAATGTTCGATGCGCCTTCTCACCTGGGAGGGACAGGCGGCCGTGTTCGGGCAGCGAAATGCCACTTCATTTCCGCTTCGCTCCAGATGAGCCCCACAAACAGGACACTTTGTCGGATAGTGCAGAACCTCGCTTTGAGCAGGGCGCCTCTTCAAATTAACGCTGACCACTTCCGGAATGATCTCGCCCGCTTTGCGCACTACCACGGCATCCCCGATGCGCACATCTAGCCGTTTAATCTGATCGGCATTGTGCAGGCTGGCCCGCTTAACCGTTGTCCCTGCCAGCTTCACTGGTTTGAGCCAGGCAATCGGCGTGACCGCCCCGGTGCGCCCGACTTCGAAACGCACGTCTTCGATAAGCGTTTCCGCTTCTTCAGGCGGATACTTGAAGGCAACCGCCCAGCGAGGGCTGTGAGCGGTGGCTCCTAGCGCCTGCCAGAGCAGGCGATTGTCAGCCTTAATGACCACTCCGTCTGTCTGGTAAGGAAGTTCGTGTCTTTTTTGCTCCCACTCGCTGCAATAGTCCTTCACCTCTTGCATATTCTTAGCAAATCGACCATGAACCTCGACCGGAAAACCAAATTTCTTGAGGAAATTGAGGCTCTCAAAATGGCTCAGCGGTTCTTTGATTGTTTTGTCGGTGACATAAAGACCATAGGCAAAAAAGGCCAGGTTGCGCTTGGCGGTTTGCCGAGGATCCTTTTGTCTTAAGGCGCCACTGGCAGCGTTGCGAGGATTGGCAAAGGGAGGCTCATCCTCGGCGATGAGCGCCTTATTCAAGGCTTCGAAACTAGCTTTGGGCATGTAAATTTCGCCCCGCACTTCCAGCATCTCAGGTAATGGCTTTTCCGCTGGCCCGGGCGGATTCAGACGGTAAGGCAAGTTGACGACTGTTTTCAGATTGAGGGTGACGTCTTCACCCACTTCACCATTACCGCGGGTCGCTCCTTGCTCAAACAAGCCGTTGCGATACGTCAAAGCAATTGACAACCCGTCGATTTTCAGTTCGCAGACATAATTTAATGGACCAACCTCCATATCCTGGTTTTTTAAGGCCCGAACCAGTCTTTCCTCCCATTTATCCAGCTCTTCAAGCGACATGGCATTGGCAAGACTGAGCAGGGGGACACGGTGACGCACCTGGCCAAATTCAGTGCTGGGTGGTACTCCGACTTTCTGAGTAGGACTGTCCGGATTGCGCAATCGGGGATAGCGACCTTCCAGATCCTCCAGTTCGCGAAAGAGACGGTCGAACTCCTCATCAGTAATTTCCGGTTGGCTTAGAATGTAATAGCGAAAGCGATGGTGCTCTATCTGGCGAGACAGCCAGTTGATTCTCTCTTGAACGCGAGCTGTTTCTTCCCAGTCACTTAGCTTTTCTAGCTGACTCATCCCCTGACCTTTCCACCGTCAATCAAGTCCTTCGCGCGAGAGAATTAGGCAATCACCTTGGGCGGTGCCGGAACAGATTGCTGCCGCACCATATTTGACACCACGGTTCTGCATCTCTTTCGCTAGGGTAAGAATAATTCTGGCACCGCTTGCCCCAATGGGATGCCCAAGAGCAATGGCGCCGCCGTTGACATTTACTTTCTCACTATCGACGCCGAGCATCTGCATTGACTTGAGCGCCACCGAGGCAAAGGCTTCATTGATTTCGATAAGATCCATGTCTTTTACGGTGAGACCGGCTTTCTTCAAGGCCTTTTGCGTCGCCAGAGCCGGTACCGTAGCCAGATAAGGCACATCTTGTCCAAGGGAAGCGTGGGTGACGATCCTGGCCAGTGGCTTAAGAGCGAGTTCCTTAGCAAGCCTTGCCGAGGTAATAAGCAGGGCACAGGCGCCATCATTGACGCCCGGGGCATTGCCGGCGGTAACGCTGCCGTTTTCAACAAAGACCGGTTTTAAGGCAGCCAGTGCCTTGAGATTGGTATCAGCTCTCGGTCCTTCGTCATTTTCTATTACTTTCGCCTCACCTTTGGGTTGGCGCACAGAGACCGGTAATATCTCTTGCTCGAAACGTTTGGAAGCCTGCGCAGCAACGGCACGCTGATGACTGCGCAATGCCCATTCATCCTGAGCCTCGCGTGAGATCTTAAACTCGTCAGCGACATTGGCTCCATGCACAGCCATATGAACATGGGCTATAGGACATTCCAGACCATCGACGAGCATAGCGTCTTTGAACGCAGCATTACCCATGCGCTTGCCGAAGCGAGCCACATTAGCATCGACAAGATAGGGTGCCTGGCTCATCGATTCCATGCCACCAGCGACAATCAATTGCCCATCACCGGCTCTTATCCGTAAATCGGCAAGGGTCACGGCTCTCATGCCTGAAGCGCAAACTTTATTGACGGTGGTCGACTCGCAGGTGGCCGGCAATCCGGCCATAAAAAGTGCCTGCCTGGAGGGAATTTGACCGCAGCCAGCTTGAATTACTTGTCCGAGAATTACCTCATCCACCTGTTCGCCGCCGATCTCAAAGCGACTGAGCAAGGCGCGAATCAGAGGAGCGGCTAATTCAACGGCGCTCAAAGTACTGAGAGATCCTCCCAGTTTGCCAAAAGGACTTCTCAATCCGTCAATGATTACGCTTTCGGACGCTACAACCATAGCTTAGGGTCAGCCAGATCTTTCCTTACAACCACCCACAACCCAATAGTAACTGGCAATCGCTGATTTTCTCCTGAATTGCCCACTGGTTTTTGATTTAGTGAAGTATTGACAAGAACCAGGTGAAAACAAAACCCTGACAAATTATCGGCTAATTCGATTATGATTGTGAAGAGGAACTAAGCTCAGAACTCTTATCTCTTTGACGAATATGGCAACGGTAAGCCGAGGCTTCAAAACAGGCCACCATGGTGCAAACGTCGCAGGCAGGAATGCGAAGCGGTCTGACTTGACGCGCCGATTGCGGAAGCGACGGAGCATGTTAAAAAAATGACTGGATCTTTTGGCGGTCCGGGGCAGAAACCGGGCCAACCTGAGCCTCGCCCATCCAATCGATCGCCTGAAAATAATCCTTTCAGGCAGGTCCGGCCGATCAGACAAGCTACGCCAAAGAACGATCCTGAGCCAGGTTTTCCTTCACCAACTAGACCAATAGGCGAAAATAACCTAGGCAAAGAGGCAAGCCAGCCGCCCACCAAAGAGAAAGGGGAAGCAGCGGCAATACAACCCGGCGTCAGGCTGGTCGCCTTTGGCATCGACATCATAGTTTGTTATGTGATCGCCCTGATCACTGCCTATCTCATTGCCGTCGTCAGTGCTCTCATCCCTTTCATAGGCGGGCTATTAGAGCTGCAAACAGTTATGGGGCTGGTGTTTCTAACTCGCGATTTCTTTTTTGCCGGTCATGGCTTCGGCAAGAATCTTATGGGTCTCAAGGTGGTTGACGCAACCACCGGCGATCCTCCCACTCTCTTGCAGTCCGTTCTTCGCAACATAATTTTGATCGCCCCTTTTGTCGCATTTCAAATTATTGTCACAATTTTGAAATTTGTCCCTCTGGCCTGGCTGGACTCTGCTGTTCTTCAGCTCTGCCAGCTTATCTGCACGGCGTACATACTGATCGTTTTGCCGATGGAAGGCTATCGGACCCTGACCAGAGCGGATGGATTACGAAAAGGTGACGAACTGGCCAACACCCAAATTGTTGAGGCAGCGATGGACTTTAGCCAATTTTTACCGCCACCAAAAGCTTGATAACATAAGAAGCGAACCGGCATTTAAGGCTAAAATATTGTTTCCACAAGGCCGCTTCCGGCAACTAGAGCAATATGAATCACAAGACCGCGTATCTCTGGGGACCTTTATCGAGCTTCACTGCACCCCTTGCCGCCTGGCTCATCAACAAGGGTTGGCACGTGCATATTGCTACGAAATCGACTCTTAACTTCCTTACTTTATCCGCCCTTGACTTGTCGTCATCGGCAAGAGGCTATCTGGAAGAGGCACTAGGAGGCAGAGAGGCCTTTCGCACATTTCATGATCGGTTAAGACTTATTGAGGCCGGCGAAGTAAGTCGTGATACCAAATATGATTGCGTGATCTTTGCCGGGCTACCACCAAATTATGATGACGCGCGCGTACCAAGGGCGCCGTGGACGGCGGATGAGTTGCCGAGAGTGGCAAAAACCGTCAAAGGTGTTCCGATTTTTTTAGTTTCTTCGCTGTGGGGTGCCGTGCAAAAAGATAACGTCGTTCCCGAAGAGCTCGAGTTCGAGCGAAGAAAACCCGTCAGTAATTGGGAGCGAATTTGCCAGAGTTACGAAATGAGACTCTTAAAAGGGCTGGCCAGCATAGAAGCCAATTGGTATTTCGTGCGTATACCTATGCTTTCCGGCGCTACAGTCAATGGTGAACCCTTTGGCTTCACCGGCCCCAGTAATCTTTTCCGGGAATTGGATCCTCAAGTACAAAGCAGTGCTGAGGTTGGCCAGCACAACAATCGTGAAGAGAATACTGTCAATCTGAACTATAACCCTGACTCTACGCTCTGGTTCCTGCCAGTTGACATTGCCGTTTCCATGTTCTGGCGTTTCCTGGAAGATGAAAGTCGTCCTCGCGTCTGCAACTTCGTTTCCAACCAAGCGACGCTTAATCGTGAATGGATACATCACCTCGGCAAAGCACTTGGATTGAAAGAAGTGGTTCAATCTGAGCGAGATAATCTCAATCTTCCCGCGGTCATGCGCAAGCTCCTCCTGGAAAATGTTCAGGTTAGAACTCGCAACTTGTTTGAAGTAGCTGGGCGATATCAACTGGCGCCCGTCAAGTTCGATCGGGAGTACTTCGATAAAGTTGTTCAGGCTGGTCGAGAAAAGCACTGGGGTCGGGCTAAAGCACCGGCGCTGGCCACACCCTTTCAATTCTCGCAGAGGCTGGCTGCTTACTATTTCGAGCAATTCATACCAGCGCAGTTCACCGAACACTTGCTTCGCAAAGCTACTAGAGGCGGTATCACTATCGGTTTTGTGCTGAAAGATTCTGGTGGACTGGGCTGGGTTCTCAAGTCTCCGCATGGCAAGGCGGTTGTCGAAAGATACGAACGGGCCGGGGAAAAACCGAAAATTTGCTTCAATTTTTCTGGACAAACGATGACCAAGCTCATCCAGAGTAAATTACCTCTGCATAGGGCTCTTCTTCTCAGAGAGGTGGAAGTAGAAGGACCCCTGATCGACGCTTTAAGAGTGACGCAGGTGATCGACAAATTTCTCAGAGAACATCCTATGAATGACCAAGAAATCAGCCTCTTCCAAGACGAGGGCGTCACCGTTTAGGCATCCTCTTCGTGCCTCACCCGATTACTCGCCTGCTAATCAGACACTTGGCGGCAAGGCGAGAATCAGGGAATATGGATTAAGGATTACACGGAACAAAGCCCTACCCTCCAAGAACTCAAGCGCCAAATAATGCTAGGGTTAGCCAGAATCGGCAGGTTTCTTTCACAGATAGGAGCAGTAGCCTTCCTGTCGTTGATAATTGCCTGGGCCTTACCGGCAATCCCCGACGTTCAAACCAATCGCTCCTACTTCGTAGATGCGCTAATTGCCTTAGCCTACCTGGCATTTGAGCACGTCATGTACAAAGCATTGGCAGCCCTGCCCAGACAGGCAACCTCTTTCATTTTGGGTATGATCATGATGCTCACCGGTGCTAAAGCGCCGGAATACTCCGCTTTCCGGGCGGGACTAAAAAAAGCGGCCAGCAATCGCCTTCTGCCGTATTCCGTCGTTGTCTTTTTAACCATACTATTGCGAGTCGGCATTGCCGTGGTTTTTGTCACAATTCTAAGTGCCTGGGCAACAAATTTGATAGCCGTGAAGAGTTTCTCCGCAATCATCGGCGCTGCCCTCCTGTTAGCTTTATGCTCATTGTTCTGGCCACTACTTTTAGTGGCATTGCTGTCAGCGATTTATCTGGTCGTCTTTCCACCGGCACTCCTCTTGCTTGCTGGCTTGGGAAAAATGCATATGCTTGATAAGGTGCTCTCTGAGGAGAAACAGAAACACCTCGGTTTTGCCCTCGGGCAGGGCATGGCCCTGGGTGTTATGCTTCTTGCCTGGGGCTTAGTACTTTTCCAGGGGAATTTTCCAGTCAACTGGGAAAAGCTACCACCCAAAAAAGTTCCCGATGGTTTAGCGGCAAAGGAGTACTACGAGCTAGCCATTCAGTACAAACAAATGGGCTGGACGGAACAAGCACGGGAAGCCCTCAATCGGGCAATCGCCAACAACCCACCTGATGACTATTCGGAGAAAGCGAAACGTTACCTTCAAACAAAATTGCCGAGCCAGCCGGTGGCCAAAGAAGCGGAGCAGAGAAATATTCAGGGTTTTAATCAGATGTTCGGCGGTGATATGAAAGCGGCTAAGCAAACTTTTGAAGAACTGATTGCTGAGTACCCAAACTTCGAATGGCCATATAGCAATCTTGCCTCAATTTATTTACAAGAAAAGCGACCGCAAAAGGCTAAGGAACTGTTGGACAGGGCCCTTCAAATCAACCCATACTATGTCAATGCCTGGCGCCACCTATCCGAAGCGTACAAGCTTATGGGTAATGAAGAGCTTGCCAGCGAATGCTCAAGCAAAATCGCTGAATTGGACACAGATGATGAGTTGAACCAGCTGACTCAAAAGTAAACGAGAAATTGAATTACGGCCGTTAGTTTACGGCTTGGCCAAGTTCGCTTTGTGTGCGCATAGCAGCCAGCAAATTGACCATCTCGATAGCGGCCATCGCTGCATCAGCGCCTTTGTTGCCGGCTTTGGTGCCGGCCCGTTCAATGGCTTGCTCAATCGTATCAGTAGTGAGAACGCCGAATATTGTCGGTACTCCGGTTTCCAGACCAACGGAAGCAATGCCGCTGGCGCATTGACCGGCAACGTGATCGAAGTGCGGCGTTGAACCACGCACAACCGCACCCAGACAAATCACCGCATCGAAACGCGTACTTGTCGCTGCCTGCTTGGCCACAATCGGAATTTCGAAAGCACCCGGGCACCAGATCACCTCGATTAGTTGATTGTCGGCTCCATGCCTGCGCAAGGTGTCCAGACATCCTTCCAGCAATCTGTTCGTGATAAAGTCGTTGAATCGACTTACCACTACGCCAAAGCGCAATCCAGTTGCGATCAGTCTTCCCTGCACCACAATCGGTTGCTTTTCTCCCATGAAAATTCTCCTTGTATAAAAGTACGCTTCAGTTATTCAGAGAAGCGATGGCAAAAGTCGTCAAGTATTCAACTCTCCTAGCCAATGTCCGAGCTTCTCTTTTTTCGTGGACAGATATTTCAAATTGTGGCTGTTACAGGCAGCAGGCATGCTGACTCGACCGGCGACAACCAATCCATAACCTTCCAATCCCACGATCTTGCGCGGATTGTTTGTAATAATTCTCACTGAGGTCAAGCCCAGATCAGAAAGAATCTGAGCGCCCACTCCATAATCTCGCAAATCCGGTTTGAAGCCAAGGCTCTCATTGGCTTGTACGGTATCTTGTCCAGAGTCTTGCAATCCATAGGCCTTAATCTTATTGAGAAGACCGATGCCCCGCCCTTCTTGCCTGAGATAGACGAGCACTCCATATTCTTCCTTAGCAATCATGGCCATAGCCGCTTCCAATTGTGGCCCGCAATCGCAGCGGAGACTGGCCAGGACATCGCCCGTTAAACACTCGCTGTGCACGCGGATCAGCACGTCTTTCTTGCCGGCTACCTCGCCTCTGACAAGAGCAATATGATCGATACCGTCCAATTGATTGCGATAAGCGTAGACTGTGAACTCGCCGTACGCGGAAGGGAACTTGGCCACCGCTTCACGAAAAACAAAACGCTCGCGCTTGAGACGATAAGCAATGAGCTGTGCAATATTGATCAGCTTAAACCCGTGTTCTTTAGCAAAAACCTTCAACTCTGGCAGGCGAGCCATCGTGCCGTCGCTGTTCAGTATTTCGCAGACAACTCCGGCAGGAGTTAGCCCAGCCAGACGAGCCAGATCAACTGCCGCTTCCGTATGCCCGGCGCGCTTGAGCACACCACCTGGCTTAGCGACAAGGGGAGAAATATGTCCTGGCCTGCGTAGATCAGACGGTTTGCAGTCAGGATCCACCGCTACTCTAATCGTTTTGGCCCGATCAAAAGCGCTAATTCCGGTTGTCACACCGAATCTGGTATCAGCATCGACTGTAACAGTAAAAGCAGTGTTCTGGCTTTCGGAATTGCGTTCAACCATCATTGGTAACTTAAGTTGTTCCGATTTCTCCTGGGTAAGGGCAAGACAAACCCAGCCTCGCGCTTCCGTGACCAGGAAGTTGACCATGTCAGGCGTAATTAATTCGGCCGCGCAAATCAAATCGCCCTCGTTTTCTCGCCCTTCATCATCGGCGACGATGACAAACTTGCCCGCTTTGATATCTTCAATTGCCTCTTCGATCGTGGCAAACCCTTGCTCTCCGCTTTCATCCATATGAAGGGAATTCTCTGCTCTAGTTGAGCGATTGCCGGCGAGTTCTTGTTCTTTGTCTGTTAAACGCATCGGAAGGATTCCTTGTGGTTCAATTTGCCTACCTCGAACTCTAAGAGAGTCTCTCAACTTGGCGTGCTCTCAATTGAGAGATGAACGCGCCCGTGTCGATGACAATGGCATCACCCGGGGAAGTGCGGTTGGCGCGATCGGCGCCAAACCAGCGGGCAATGTACCTGGCTATCATGTCGGTTTCGATGTTGACGGAATCATTTACCTTGAGCGTACCAAAAGTGGTGACCGCCAATGTATGAGGAATCAAGACTACGTTGAAGGTGAATCGGTCTCTTACATCCGGCTCAGGCATCGGATCGCAGCCGGCTACCGTCAATGAGACGCCATCCACTGCCACAGAACCCTTTTCTATAAAGAACGGCGCCCAGATAACATCCAGCTCGAAGGTAACTCGCTTGGAAAATCCTTCTTCGAAGGCTGCTTTGACTCTGGCAACCGTGTCGATATGACCGCTGACAAGATGACCGCCCAGGCGATCTCCTAATCTCAATGCCGGTTCCAGATTCACTGAGCTGCCCCGCGCCAAAGATCCCAGCTTGCTGCGATTGAGCGTCTCGTGCACAGCCTCAACGACGAAGGAACTGTCATCCCGTTGAACGACAGTAAGGCAGCAACCACTGACGCTTACTGACTCGCCGACTTTCAAACTGGGTGCGATCTTAGGGGCCTCAATCGTCAACCGCCTGCCTTCGGAGCTGTCCGAAACCTTGATGACCGAGCCGATTTCCTCAACAATGCCAGAAAACATCTTTCTCTTACAACCCGATTTATGGAAACGACGCTTAATATTCTAGCGATTAGTGTTTGGAAACCTACTAAAACCTCAACTTGCCTTCACCTTGCGTTACTTTGCAACCAGTGCGAGGCAAGAACTGCCGGAGGCTTGGCAGTTGCCACTTGTGAAGCGGGTAAATCCGCTCTTAAGAACCGCTAAAGCTTCTCCCACGAGCCAGCCGTTGGCGGGGCTCAAACCTCCACCGGCGCCACAGTCATACGCGGCCATCGCATATGTAATAGAATTCCCTGGTTCTGACTTGGCTAAAGCAGCTCTTAGGCTGTCGACCTGACGAATGCATCTAAAATCACCGTTCACTTCCAGCCATCGCTTTAGCGAATTATTCATTACCGCTTCTGTTCTGACAATTCTTTTGCTTGCCCCACCGGTACAGGCGGCAGGCAGTGAATGGAAAGTGCTATTAGCTGAAGGCGAAGGCAGACTGAAGACCCAAGAGCTCCAGGCTGCTGAAGATTGCTTCCGTCGAGCCGTACAGAAAGTTCGCCAAGACAAAAATTCATCAGCCGACGATGTGGCTAGGTGTCTTAAGAGCCTGGCGGGCATTTTGCAATTCGAGAACAACACCGAGGATGCCCTACCGCTCTATAAAAATTCACTTCACACTCTAGAAAGAGCTCATGGTAAACAGAGCCGTGAGATTGTGCCGACCCTTCTTTCTCTCGGAGCTGTCTTCGAAGCGGAGGGCGAATATCGACGGGCGATCAAGTTCTACGATCGCGCCGTTTTGATATCAGAAAATTTGGACGGGACCGACAGCCTATCTAATGCCGAGTGTCAGTATCGTCTGGGTCGCGCGTCATTCAAAGCAGGTTCTTCAGCCCTGGCGGAAACCTGCTATGGTCAGGCGCTGACAGCGATCATGCATCAATCCCACTTGCCGTCAGATCTATTATTAGCAAGTCTTCTATCTGACTACATAGACTTGTTGAGTAAGACCGCACCGGAACGCAGTACTCGCCCTTCCAATTTTCAACAGCAGTTATTGAAAGATCAGATTACCTCAGTGCAAAGAACCAAGGGCACTCCGGCCTGGACTTGGGATACAGCAGTATCGGGCAAGTTGAAAACTGAACTGCGCGGTGAGCAGGGAATCAAAGAAAAACTTTCTTCGCCTACGTCAGAAGATCAATCAAAAACTACAGCACCCCTAACAGTATCCGACTTCGCTTCATTAGAAGCGCTCAGCCAGCAAAGGGTTGATTTCTATGAGCGCATGATTGCTGCAGATATTGATTCTCTCGGGGCGAATCATCCGAGCGTCGCCAGAGATCTTTATGGGCTGGCTTCCGTGTATCTAGCCGAGAACAAGTATGAAGAGGCAAAACCACTCTTGATGCGTGCTTTGGACATTTATCGGCGCATATACAAAACCGATACTGGCCCAGTGAGGAGGCTCCAATCACTCTTGAACTTGATTGCCGAGGAACAAAATGCGGTACCCGATCTTGGCGACTCGGGAAGAGATTATCTTGCAATTTTGCCGCGCATACCACTTGCGGCACAGAATTTCGAGATGGCGTTGAGACTGAACTATCTTGCTCTTCTTTGCTTTAGTAAAGACCGACTGGAGGCTGCAGACAAAATTTACGCTTGGGCGCTGGCTGCCACTGCCCTTGCCTGTGGAGAGCGCAGCATGCTGACAGCAAATTGTCTAACGGACTATGGCCGTTTGCTGCGTCGCTTGGGCAGACAAC
>PSRH01000016.1 GCA_003175915.1 Candidatus Melainabacteria bacterium
CTCTCAACCTTTTGGTGGGAGCGACAGTTACTTGTTGCCTCGTAGGCCCCTTTTCCCTCCAGTTAAAGGGTGTGCTCTTCTGCCTGTTAACGCTGCCGCTTGCTTTTGTGATTGATTTCCTGGGCAATTTTCTCGTTGGACTATTTGCTTTTTGGCTCGAGGATACCTCCGGACTGCTCCTTATCTACTCTCGACTGACGGCGATCTTGGGAGGAATGCTCATGCCAATTGAACTGTTTCCTGAAGTAATGAAGCCATTGATCAACGCTTTGCCTTTTGCTGCGCTCGTATACGGGCCAGCGAAGATTCTGATTGCCCCGAGTTCGGCAATGCTTTCAGATATCCTTGGGCGACAGCTCTTCGCACTGGCTGTATTCGTCCTTGCCGTATTTTTCCTGGAGAGGCAGGCACTGCGACGCATCCATGCCCAGGGAGGTTAAATGATAAGGACGCTAATCGGCTATTGCCAACTTGTCTACGCCTACTTTTGTCTCAACCTCAAAGCCCAGGTTGAGTACAGAGGAGCGTTGGCTTCGCAAATCTGCGCCATGTTCATAAACAATTGCTTTTGGTTGGCCTTTTGGTCACTTTTCTTTTTGCGCTTTCCAGTCCTGCGAGGCTGGCAGATAAGCGACGTAGTGACGATGTGGGGCATAGCCGCGTGCGGCTTCGGCCTGGCGCACGTAGTCTTCGGCAATGGTTTATTCTTGCCCAGCTTAATTGCCAAAGGACAGCTCGATACCTGGATGCTTTATCCACGGGCTTTGCTGCCGCATTTGTTATTGGGCAAGATGAGTGCTACAGCGATAGGCGATACACTTTTCGGTGTCTTCGTCTATGTAATATTCGTGCGTCCTGATCTGCCGCATTTTGCCTTGTTCTTGCTGCTCTCGGTTTCTGCAGCGGTTTTGTTCAGCGGTTTCAGTATTCTCACTGGTAGCCTGGGCTTTTTCGTTGGTAACGCCGAGGGCATCAGCGAGCAATGCCGTTTTGCCCTGGTCACGTTCAGCACCTACCCTGCCACCCTATTTGATGGCAAGGTCAAATTGCTTTTGCTGACTGTAATACCGGCCGCGTTCGTAAGCAACTTTCCGATAGAAGCGTTGCGTTCACTATCCTGGCAGGCTACTGTCTATTCTTTGGTTGGCTCCTTCGCCATACTGATTGCGGGAGTGACTCTCTTTTATTGGGGATTGAAGCGCTATGAATCAGGTAATCTAATGGAAATGCGAGGATAATCATAGGATGAGTGGAAAAATATCGCAGCGCATTGTCAAAGCTCTGGGAATATCCGACCTGGTTGAAGTTCTTTCCGAAAAGTTGTCCGGTGCGGATTTGACTTCCTTATTGCTGGCTGTTTTGAAGCGGCGAGTCAGTAAAATTGCACGTGACAAGCTGCTGGTTGAAAGTGCGGTTACCAGAGCTTGTAATCTGGACGGCCGTTTGTTGAACAAATTGGAAAGTCTCGCTTATGAGAATGCCGGTCAGTTCGAAGCCCTGGACCTCTCGCCGCTCTCTCCCTTGGGTGCTGTCTCGGTGCTTACCGGGTTGGACCAGAGCAACGTTTTGAGTACGGTGCGATCATATGAATGTGCTTCCGACCCAACGATCGGATTGGCGCTGGAATGTGCACGCCGTCGTAAAGGTCATCTAGACAGGAAAGATGTTCATCGATTGGCGACCAATCATCGCGTTGTCAGGTTTCCGATCCCGGACAACCCGGCTTACTCAGCGCATTTCAAATTATTCAGCCTGGTAAGTGCCGGGCGCGACATTGGCTCGGGACAGTTTGAGTGTAGTGCGATAAGAGAACACATCGGCGTCTATCTATCTTTCATGTCAAAATTAAAGGAAAACGATTTTGTCTTTGAAGACATTATCGTCGAGCTTTCTGACACCAGTGTGATTTCGCAGTTTTGTTCGATGTTTGGAATAAGCCGAGAGGAGATCCGGGCGAAGGTACGAGCGCGGGATTCAAACAGTTCAGATAACTTATTGGCGAAGCATTCTAAGCTGTGGCCGAAGATCGTGTTTAAGCCAAAGGAAGAATTGGCTCAATTCAACCTGCCTAAGCATATGGTGACGCGCTTGGATCTGATGGAACAGTCGGTTTGCCAGGCGATGAAACAGGAGTACAAAAGCGTACAGTTTCGCTTCAATATGCATCGTCTGACGGGGGTTGGTTATTATGCCGGACCTTGTTTTCACATCAAAACAAAGAACAGCCAAGGACAGGAGTACATGTTGGCTGATGGCGGCTTTGTCGATTGGACGCAGGTTCTTCTAAGTGACGAGAAAGAAAGACTTATGACCAGCGCCATCGGCATTGAGCTAATCTGCCGGCTCTTCCGCACCATATAGATAGGCAAGTGGGAATTATTTGATCAGGTTCTGAAGCTGATTGGTCCCTTCCCTTCTCATAAGGTCGTTAGCGCCCTGCCTTACTTCCTGCTCGAGAGTCTTTGTCAGGCTCTGTTTCGAGGTTGGCAGGCCGGTGAGGGATTGCGGCGATGTGCCTGCTGGTCCAATAATCATGGTGCCATTTGTTGTCACAGAAAGTGGGTAAGACTTCCCAGTGCTCTGGTCCATCACTACGTAGTTTCCAGAAGGAATTGTGGTGGTCCCTACTTCCGTAGGCGACGTTACATCGCCAAGTCGGTTAAGAGCCAGGGCCACGGTTCCCAAGGTTGCAAAACTGCACAAAGTCAGGGACATTATTAGTCTTCGCATATTCCTAAACCCCGTATGGTTGTAGCTTTCAGACTACCTGAAGAGAAACTGCCAAAGTTTAGCAGGAAGATAACGGGTGGTCCCTTAAATGCGACTTTCTGATTGTCAATTTCATCAATCCTTTGTTGTTTGCCAAGAGGTAAGCTCAAACCCTGCTTTCATTGTTCTCTGGGATGTTCAGTCGATTGAGACTGTTCTAGCAGCCATAGATCCTGGTACTACTGGTAGGGTCATTGAGTCCAATTTTTGGTGTCCTTTTAGTAATTGCTCTGTTATGAATCTGGTATTTTGGAGCCAGGCAGAAGTTGATGGGACGAGTAAGCTCTAGATTGACTATAATCTGAAGACTAAGATGGATTATTCGGCTTCTATTCAATCGGCAATCGATTTCATGGAGGAAAACCTCTTTGAAGACATTGCGCCTGCTGATGTGGCAGATAGGGTTGGTTTTTCTGAATATCATTTTCATAGGATCTTTCATGGCATGCTGGCTGAATCGGTAGCAGCCTATATCCGCAAGCGGCGTATATTTGAGACTGCCAGGCTTTTGAGAACTACGGACAAGTCGATCTATGAGCTTGCCAGTTTGGCTCGTTTTGATTCACGCGATTCGTATACGCGCGCATTCAAAAAGATCTACAAGGTCAGTCCCGGAGAATTCCGCCGCCTGAAGAGTAAAGGTTGGGATTTTCAAAAAACGCCCATTACAAAGAAAATGCTGCAGCATCTCAAAGAAGGTATTACCTTAGAACCGCGACTGGAAACGAGAGAGGTGCAACATGTGGTCGGACTGGCGGCCAGTTATCAGGACGAGCGCCCACGCGAAGTTGAAACTCTCTGGAAATTTCTATTGGAGCGCAAAGGAGAAATATCGGCAGTAAAACCAGGATTCGCTCTCGGAGTATTTCTGGCGGATCATCCTTTTGTGGTGAGGCGTCCACGCGATACCTATGTTTATCTGGCTGGCTTGCCTGTGACAAGCCTGGAAAACATTCCAAACGGCATGTGTTCATGCACAATTCCGGCAGGGCAATACGCCGTGTTCACTCATAAAGGTCCTGTAGATACGGTCATGCACAGCATCAACTATATCTGGGGAACCTGGATACCAAACAACCTTGAGCATTATCGACACGTCAATGGTCCGGACTTTGAACTCTACGGACCGCGTTTCGATCAAAAGACTCGCACTGGAGAATTGGATATGTATGTTCCTGTGAAACGCGGCTAGAAGCGCTTTGTGAGACAGGACCAAGAAAAGATGTGGGAAAAAGACGTATCAAGCCTTTGAGCCAGGGTTATTCTGATTGGCAAATTGGCTCCTCGTAGCGGGTCCTGGCGGGTGAATGAACCAGCCGGGACAATCTTGATGATGGGCGGCCATTTGCGCTGGGGTGTAACAAACGCCGAACAGAGGAGCCGTGGACGAGAGCCCATATGTATCTGACCGTTTCGAAAAGGGAAATTAGTGCGATTACCGAAAGCCACCCTGGAAACAAGGCTTTAGTCGCGGCACTGGCGAAGGCCGGTCCATCACCCGTAGATCTTACCTGCCTGATGGCTCAATACGTGCAGTTCAACTCCATCTTTGGTGCTGGAGTTGCCCACTTAGCTGGACTTATCGCTACCAGGCAGGACATGTTCAAGGACAATAACGAGTCTATTTCTGTGCTTGCCGATAGGAGCTATGAGGTTGCTGCTGAGATATTCTTCGCAGCAATCGATGAATTTCGACGTAAGAAGACGCATAGATCGATGGCGCAGGACAGTTTGAAGGGATTTGTGGAATTCTTCAAAATGACCCCGGCTGAAGCAAGCTTGCGCTGCCGAGTCAACGTCAATACTTCTGCGGCTGTGAGGGCGGTCACCGAGGGCTATTGCTTCAATCGAGAAATAACCGATACTGATCTTTTTTCTGCCATCGGATTCCACATCGGTTCGGAACTGCTTGCGGACCAGGAATACAACATTCTGGATAGATATCTGAAACAAGAGCATCCCACTCTGGTGACATTCTTGCAGCGGGCAGGCGTTTACTCTTGGGTGGCGGTTCACACAACAGTGGAAGCAGACCATTGCGACGCTGCGCTTCAATGCGCAAATTCTGCGCTCAGCTTTTACACCGGAGACGTTTCCAAAGCGTACGGCTTCATCCTGAAAGGGCTGAAGCACTTCGCCAAAGTTCAAGCTCGATTTATGCACTCACTTTCCGCGACTGGGTGCGCTGAGCCGGAGAGAGAAGCGTTCGATATCTGAGACCAAGCTGGCGCTTGAGCACAATAGGTACTGAAATGAGTAAGAGTTATCACCACAACGACGTAGTTCCATTGACGGAAAGAAGAAACCCAGTAACCATGGGACTGCTGTGGATAACGATGGTCACTGGCTTTCCATCCGTACTGGCCGGATTTGATTGGTTCAAATCTGGTCTGACCCTTTCTCAAGTGACCATCTGCTCGGTGATCAGTTGTCTGATTTTATTGATGTATGCCATTCCTGCAAACCAATTGGGCGCCAGGAGCGGTCAGTCGTTCTCCATGCTGAGCAGGCGTTTCTTCGGACGTTATGGTTCCTATCTAGTCACCATCAACGTGATCTGGATGTTTCTTGCCTGGTATGGTCTTATGGCTATGTTATTGGCCCAGGGCCTGAAGGGCATTTATCACTGGCCCGTATCGACGATTTTGCTGGCAGCAGGGCTGGCGCTCTTAATGGCTTTCAATAACTTCTTTGGTTTTAGTGGCGTGGCCAACTTTGCTAGATTCGTTGCCGCTCCGATCATGATCGTTTGGATTGGTTACGCTTTTTTCAAAGCCGCAGCTGCCTGTCCAATGACGTTGCTTGCCGATGCTCCCCACATATCGTTTGCTTCGGCGCTTACCTTTTCGTCCTCGTTCATTATTGGATATGCTGTTTGGGGCAATGAAGCGGATTACTGGCGTTATGGTAAACCGAAAAAGCGTTACTCGCTATTGCCGGTTGGTATCGCCCTCTTGGTTGGCGAAGTATTGTTCCCGTTAACAGGTTGGATTCTAGCCAGAGTTTCGGGCATCACTGAATCTGTCGCTGCGACCAATTTCCTCAACCAGTTTTCCCTGGGTGGCATTTCGTGGTTAGCGGCAATCGTACTGGCCACGACGCTTTTTGCTGCCAACGATTCAGTTCTATTTGGCTCAGTTTCGGCTTTCGAAAATATTTGGCCTTGTAAGCATAAAGTTGCCGTGGCATTAGTGGCCACTGTTGGAGCCTGCCTTGCCGCTTGGTTCTCAAGCTTCGGATTTATGAAAGTATTTGAAGCGGTTGCTTCACTCAACTGCATACTTCTGCCTACTCCAACTGTAATTATGCTCACGGAATGGTTTCTTAGAGAACGTGTTTTTGCCATGCCGTCTGATTTTTCCAGCATTCCAAAATTCGATCAATTGCCGCTTTTCCGCTGGCCGGCTCTTATAGCATTGTTTGCTGGTTGGACAGTCGGTGCGGTTACTTCCGGGATTATTCCTGGTATGGACACCTTTCGCGTAGGCGTCTGCTCTCTGCAGGCCTGGTTGGTGGCAATGGCTGCCTACCTGCCATTGCGCATGATCGAACATCGGCGCTCCTTGTTCTTCAATCAGGGATCTCTTGAGCGAGATGGCCTTCTCCAGGTTGAAGAAGTGCCTATCGAAGAAGGTAGCGTTCTTCGATAAGCGATCGCATCAGTTCGATTTCTCCAGGTCCGGCAGTTTCCACTCGCTTGTGAAGAGAGGTTTTTCCGTTCCGTAGAAGCGGAATATCGCTTCGAACTTTCCATCAGGATTGGTTGGTACCCAGTTCAGTTCTTTTCCCGCCGGGGCGTCAGGACCGAAGTAGATGTCCACCGAACCATCAGTATTTTTCTTGAGTCCTGGACTATAGGATGAGCGGCCGGGACGCGAGAGGTTGCGGAAGAGGCTGTGTGTGGACCTGTCATAAATTACCACCGACCAGTATTGTTTTGCCGGTACGTGCGCCGGCACATTGAGGCGATAGCTGTTCTTGCCGTCGAGAAACTCGCCTTGCTTATCCTTGAGTGTGATCAAATAGAATTGATCTGTGCCAGGATGCTTGGCGGAGCCGAAGATGAAGTGGTATTGAAGCCCGCGGCTATCAAGCGTATACGCATTGGTATTTTCGAAAAACGTCGGCAGATTCTCCACGAATTCATCGAGAGCAGCAATGGACCATTGGCCCGCTCCATTAAACGGTACAAGTGCGGCTTCGTAACGAGCTTCGAGCCAAGCGCGGGCTTCCCGGACAGCATCTTCCAATAGCTTCTGGGTATTCAGATCTGGGTGGAAGGGTTTGCCCTTTTCGATACCAAGCGACTTGAGCATGTCGATCATGACCTTGTCCTTTTCTAACCAGTGCTCGTTCTGTACGATCCGATCGAGCGAACGGAAGAAGCGGATGTCGTTAGGAATGGTGCTGTCGAAGACGACGTGAGCTGCATCGACAAATTTTGTCGCGGCAGGCTTGTTAGCCTGGGCGAAGGGATAGAGTTTGATCCGCTTTCCGTAAGCAACGGCCCTGGCAATATCGGCATCACTGCCGCCTCTGAGGACGGAGCGGAGGAAGGCATAGCTTTCAAATGTGTCCGATCCTACGACGTAATAACCGCTGGGAACTTCACACCTGTTGTTTGGCGGCAAAATCAGGTACTTGCCGCCCTTGCCCTTGTCCAGACCAGCAGGTCCCACGTCTGCCAAGGGCGCCTGCCAGCAGTCCATGATCGTGCCTATGAATAAACCGTCGTCAGCCGGAGGGATCTCGAGCACCATTGCCCCGGCATCCTTCGTGTTGATGAACGGAATAAAGTAGATTACATCAGGGTTCGGAGTGAGAGTCTGAATTTTCCAGTCGGGTAGTTGCGACCAATAGACGATCTGATTGAAGGCGCCTTTGGCATCGCGGACCATCGCCTGATACATGAGATCATAATTGACAGTCGGAATGCCCCAGTTGACGGCCTCCACCGCCCGCCGGTAGAAGGCGTGCTCAGAGAGTTCTTTTGGAGAAGTCGTGATTTCCGCTTGTTCAGGAGGGGTAACTGGTTTTGGCGTTTGGACGCAAGAGAACAAAGAGAGCACGCCAGTGATTGCCCCTATCAATAACCATGCCGGTGGGAATTTCATGTTTGCTCGTTTCGGGTGGTGAGGATGAACATAAAGATACTACTCTACTGTGCTATCTCTGAAGGAGAAGCGGCTGCACTGAGCGCTTTATCGAAACTCGCTTCGATTATTGGTAAGGCCTCAAGCCAAGCCTCGCTAAGATTTTTATTGAGTGAACTTGCCTTTTCGATGTTTTCTAAGGCAACTTCAATCACGCCTAACTGAAAACTTATCTCGGGGAATCCATAAGAACCGATTGTGCCCTTCAGGCGATGCATTCGCGTGCGCGCTTCAGTCAGACTTTCTAGATCGTTTGGTTGGTGCTTGGCTTTCTCCACTATTGTCTTCAGATCTTTAATCCTTTCAGTTAAACCTTTGGCGTAGTCTGCTTTCATGCTAGAGAAGACTCGCTCAATTCGCTTTTCGCGTTCGGCTGGATCTTCTTCTGGATTGAAGGCGGTGGCGGCGAGCAACGATCGTTGCTCCAGCAGTTGTTCTAAAAACCAAATGACATCTGCCGGTTGATTGAGGCGGTAGGTGGCCTTCGTCTTACCGTTAAGAGTCCCGACTCGCACACTCGAACCGCCATGGTTGTTAGCCCACTCGAAGGCAGGTTCATCCTGGTCAGTATCACCCATATAGACGCAGTACGGAGCCTCACAACTAAGTTGTTGCAGCGATGCGATCTTTTCCAGGGCAAGCCCCTTGTTCCATAGCATCTTAGGCATGAACTCGTAACTCGTTGGTAAGTTGCGCATATAAACCGTGTCAAGCTCCGGTTTGAGTTCCTGTAAAGCTTGACTTAGCTTCTCCCTTTGATTTTCAGGAACCAGATGCCAGTGCAAGCAAAAGGAGTAGTAATCATCCTCCAGGATTGCTCCCTTGAACTGCTTTGCGATCAATTGCAGCTCTGCGTGAAGCCTTCTGAGCTCTGGTATCGCCTTTAGAGCCTCCGGAGCCACCCACTCTTTGTCACCAGGTAGGTGGCGCATTTCCAAACCATAGTTGCCGGCCAGGATTATTTCCTGTGTGTCGACATCTTGCTTGAGGCGAAGGCTGCCGCGCGCGCTGACGATGGCAACGTGAAGGTTCGGCAGCCTGGCGAGTTTAATGAGAAGCTCGCGAGTATGACTGTTCATTATCGCCTCTTCCGGTATGGCATCATAAGGGACGAGCGTCCCATCACGATCCAAGCCAAGAAAGAGGCTTTTACAAGAACGACACTGCTCAAGTAGACGCGAAATGTTTGTCATGTGCTTTCGAACGACGGGAGTTCAATAGACTTTGGTAAACACTTTCGTAATTTGATACCATTTGCTCCTTGCTGAAAAATTGCCTGACGCGTTCTCGACAGACTTCCGGTTTAATCTTACTCAGCTCTGGGAATCGAGCAATCAGCTCATCCCTGGAACCGGCAATGATGCCGTTTTCACCGTCTAAGAGAACTTCTTCGACTGCACCTCGATTGTAAGCGGCAAGTGGCGTGCCGCAGGCCATTGCCTCTATCATTACTAATCCGAAAGGTTCTTCGAACGCGATTGGATAGAGCACCGCAATTGCCTTCTGGTACAGATCAACTTTGCTAGCGTGATTGACTTCACCAATGTACTGAATTTGTTCATTTAGACGTGGCTTCACTCGTTCTTCGAAGTATGTCCGGTCGGCATCATCAACTTTGCCGGCAATCTTAAGAGGCAGATTGAGTGCCTGGGCAATTTCAATAGCTTCAGCCGTACCTTTATCCTCACAGAGGCGCCCTATGAAAAGAAGATAAGATCGCGCTGACGTTTTATTTATGGCGAACTGTTCGAGATCTAAGCTGTTGTAGACAGTGGCAACATAATTTAGCTCCTCTTCGTGGTTCAATCTCCTGTAGGCATTGCTGATCGCCACGTAGGGAAGTTGCTTGAAGGCTCGGTAGAGTGGCAGACTGTAATCTTTCACCAGGTTGTGATTGGTCGAAACATTGGCGCACCTGAGTTGCGGCAAATAGGGCAAGGCCTGGTAGCCCATGTGGTTGTGGACTATGTCGAACTGTGATTGCATTTCTCGTACTTTAAGCAACGATTGAATGTCGAACGCTGGCCATTGTCTAAGCAACACTTGCGGGTGATTGCGCAGCGGCTTATCAATTACAGAAACGAGGCGCGCCCCGGTTGCCGAGTCACCGCTGGCAAATAGCGTTACCTCATGCCCACGTTCGACCAGACCTTCGGTGAGCAAATGCACGATCAATTCCGTGCCACCATAGTTGTCTGGTGGAACTCGCTCGACATTCGGAGCCAACTGCGCGATTTTCAAAGAGTTACCTGCCTGTTCAACTCTCGATCACGACCCTAACTTTGCCAGATTTTTGCAAGACCTGGCAAGAGCTTACGCCATTGTCAGTGGTGAAACTCAGATCGATTACTGCCGTGCCTACGCGCAAACCCTTCATGACCAGCCGGCCAAGCCAGGAGGGCAGGCTGGGCTCAATTACTCTAAGCACGTTGTTCATGGCATCAGCCTGGAGATTGACACAAGCTTTCACCAGCTGAAAGATGCTGCCGGCTGCCCAGGCCTGCGGTGAACAAGAAACAGGGTAACCAATCGGTCTGTAAGAACCATTACGGTCGAAGCCGCAAACCAGCTCAGGTAGGCGGAAATCTGGCTCAAATTGGGCAATTTCCAAAAGCTCAAGCATGATCATATGAACGTCGCCAGGACGGCCGATTTTCCGCATACCGTCGGCGATGATAGCGTTGTCGTGCGGCCAAACCGAGCCGTTGTGGTAGCTGATCGGGTTGTAGGCAATGGTTGAGGCAGATAGAGTCCTGATCCCCCAGCCGGAGTGGAGATCGTCGCTCATCAGACGATCAGCTATCGCCTGGGCTTTCTCGTCCTCCAGGATGCCTGTAAACAGACAATGGCCGGGATTAGAGCTGATCACTTTTACCTGTTGTCCGTCTTTGTCTAAAGCCAATGCCAGATACTTTTCCTCGGGCATCCAGAAATCTCTTTCGAATCGCTCCTTGAGGGCCTGGGCATCCTTGACCAATTTTTCAGCCTGGGAATCGTAGCCCAGCAAGCGGGCCACTTTGGCCACTTCTTTCCAGCAGGCATATAAGTATGCCTGGGGCTCGCAAAGAGCTACTGGCGGCTCAACCAGGCTGCCATCGACGTGCATCACCGAGTCGTGTGAATCTTTCCAGCCTTGATTGACCAGACCTTTCTCGCTCAAACGCTGATAAGTGATATAGCCGGATTGGCAGCTTTTTTCCAGCCAGGACAGGGCCTGGTTGACCGCCGGCCACAGCTTCCTGGCAAACTCCAGATCGCCCGACCAATCGACATATTGGCCAAATACATAAAGCCACAACTGAGTAGCATCGACAGTGCCGTAATAAGGACTGTGGGGAATCTGTCCGGTACGTGCCTGTTCGCCCAGACGTAGCTCATGCATAATCCGGCCAGGCTGCTCGTCTTTGTAACCATCATCCGATTCGCCCTGATAAGCGGCTAACACCTCGATGCATTCCCGGGCAAGTTCTGGTAGGAAGGGCAGCACCTGCCAGGCCGTGATTGCACTGTCGCGCCCGAATACGGCGCAATACCAGGGAATGCCGGCCGATAGCCCAAAGCCCTTCGGGGTTGGCTGGCGCAGGATATAAATGTCGCGAAAAGCTCTTTCTATGGCTAAGTCGAGAAGCTCATGGCCGGTACTGATCGTCGAATGCCGATTACACCATTCGCGATAGCGCATATCGGCGGTTTTTCTCGCTTCTAAATAACCAGTCTTGCGCGTGTCCGGAGAAAGTTGAGCACCGTCCCATTGCGTCGATACACAGATTTGAAATTCGCGGGTTTCCTTAGCCGCCAAAACTAACTTGAAGCAAACCAAGCCATCGCTTTCGTCAATGCTGTCCGGTTGCAAGCCGAAAAATTCGATGACGGTTTCAAGTAGCGAGTCGTCAAGACCTTTGTAGGCCAGGAAAAGACTACGGCGATTTTTCCCAGCTACCGGGCGCATCCTCTTGCCGCGTTCCGGTGGATTGTAACCGCGCACTTCAAAAATATCGGCGAAATCAGACTGGAATCTTATATTGAGCTCGCAAGCGATTGGTTCGTTATGAAAGTTTTGCAGGATCAGTCTTTCCCACAACAGATCGGAAAGGACGACCTCCCTCTGGAGAATCAGTTTCTGCTGAGGGATGGTGTCGGTTTGCGGGTTGGTATAGAGAAAACTGCCAGCGTAACCTTCGACGACCGAACTAGAAAGCAGAGAAAGAGGCACGTCCTTGAGCGTCATTTCCCACTGACTGATGTGGCGAGTATCGTAACGGTAATAGCCGTATCCGAGCGTATTGCAGCCCGGGATCAATGCCGATTCATCCATAACCAGAAAATGGCTGCCGTACTTTAGAACCAGGCGCGGGTGAGCGGCGTCGGTAAGCAGAAAGGGCATGCCCTGACA
>PSRH01000042.1 GCA_003175915.1 Candidatus Melainabacteria bacterium
ACCGGGAACTCTGGGCAACTCGGCCAATCTCAGTGGCAACAGCCGACCAGGAACTCCGGGCAACCGCGTCAATCGGAATGGCAACAAGCGCCCACTAATTTCAATCAGGGTGATCAGTCTCAACTACAACAGTCTGGAAACTACTCCCAATCGCAACCGGTTCAGAGCAATTCGGGCCAGGTTGGTCTATCTCCCTGGCAACAACCAGAAGAAAGCACTGAACAAATCGGCCAATCTCAAGAGCAACAACCTTCAGTTGGGCAGACAACCGAGAGTCTAGGTCCACAGACGACTGGACCTTTTACCGCGAGCGGAACAGTAAATCGACCACCATTGTTGGGCGAGGTACTGAAACAACAGCAAATGGATGCACCCCCGAACGATGCAATGTCAATCGATCAAAGCAGCTCGCTGAGCGCTGCCGCTGGTGACGCAATGAACACACCGGTGGGCAATATGGCGGCGGGCGCTCTCAGCGCCTTTGGATTCGGTCAGGGGATGGGACAAGGTAGCGGGCAATTAACGCCCCAGCAAATTCAGCAAATGGTACCTGGGATACTCAACTTTATGATGAACGTGATGCCCACACCCGGTAGCACGATTAACGCTGGGCCACCGGCCCCGGGTTACGGCGGCTTCCCTCACTTCGGCTCAAATTACGCGAAAAATCGCGGCGGCTACCCACCACGTTCCCAGGGTATGAACCGTGTTATAAATAACATGATTCGCCGCGGCGGTATGCCGCGCATGAATCAGATGCACTTCTGAGGTTTTTGGCGCCTGAGGTGAATGGTTTGTCGTCTCTGCCCAAGCGAGGGGGAACCTCAAAATCCAATCGATCTTCTCTCTCGCGAAGATTGAGTCTGCATGGTTATCAAGTCACGCAGGTCTGCGCTACACCTTCCTTCGTGGAAATCCTTCTTGGAGACACGCAAAGCAGCATCGCAATCGGGATAACCACACCGTTCTCGATGCAACAAGGCGCCCAGAAAGAGAGGCTCGATCCCAAAGACTCAAAGACTCTTGCGCCAATTATGATTCTTTTGAGCCAAGAGGCCAAAGATCTAGAAGTCTTTCGCGACGGGTCACTCAAACTAACGATGCTGGACGGAAAAGAATTGACCGTCAGCAAAGACGGCTCTGCTGAGGCGTGGTTTACCAGTGGAACAGAACGGCTGCAGTCGCTCGAAGCGGATAAAGATTCCGATTCAGGCAAGCGCCAGAAAAAGGTGCGTGCTTAACCAGGCTGGTAAGAACAGACGTGCACCGACCGCTGGATTGGCGTCAGTTAATGGTGAATCGATTCAGCGGGATAAGTCACACGTCCGTCATCAACAACGGCCATGGGATTTAAGGAATGATCTTTTGAAGAAGACAGGCTGATGATGTTCTTAACATCAAACCCTTGGACTGTCAGAGCATCAGCAATCAGCGATCGATGACAGCGCCAGGGCACCGCTTCAGCACACATAATTGCTGTTGGACCTTCTCTAGTTAACTGAACAAGTTCCTCAAGAGCAGACGTGAATTCAGGGCTTTGCATGTAATCCGCGTATCCGCGGAACGAATCATTATGCCAGCCTAGATTGACGGAATCCTTTCTAGGATGCCTGAGACCGCCAAGAGCTTTCATATGCAGATATTTGACCTTATGCTTCTTCAACGCCGAAGAGAGATCCTCACTGTTGAATTGCGGGTTGTGTCTGGAGCGAGGAATTGTTCGCACATCGATAAGGCGCGTTATACCGTGAACGGTAAGAAGCTCCACAAACTCCTCAAGATTGCGGTTTGAGTGACCAATCGTAAAAATTTGGTGTTTCTTACTCATAGTCGGGACAGGTACCTGTTCGAATCTCGTCTGATGCGTTATTTCTTGCTCTCTTGCGAGCTGGCCATCTCATACAGTCTCTTTAACATTTCAGCCATTTCGGTGACGTGGGCTGTTTCTCTGGCTCGCACCGTATCCGGTACCAGTCGTAAAGCGTCTCCGAATTTGCCCTGCCATATAAGAGAATGCAGCAAGTTGTAGAGCAAGGATTTTTCAAGAAAGACGGCGTTTTTCCGCACCCGGTCAAGCATCGATAGAGCCTGCTTTATATGCTCCTCGGCCTGCTTGTATTCGTGTTGCTCTAAATTTGAGACGCCCAGACCAATCAACGAAGTAATAGATGTTTCGTCGCCAATCGCTTCATTTTTTTGGCAGAGCGCCAGAGCTTTTTCGTACTGCTCCTTAGCTTCCTTTGCCTTGCCCAACCTGAGGTACGTGGCTGCATATTCATTGATACTTGAAATTGTGCTGGGATGACTCTCCGGGAGTTTCTCTTCTTGTGCCTTAATAGCCGACTCGAATAATTTTGCCGACTCTTTGAATTTACCGGCATGCTGATAGAGGACGCCTCGAGTGTGCATCGCCTGCGCCGTCTTAGGATGATCTTTGCCAAACTTGCTTTCGTAAATCTGACACCCTTCTTCGGCAAGGGGCAAGGACAGTGTCATGTTTCCTTTGTTCAGCTGCAGTTCAGCGAGGCTCAACAACGATTCCGCTATTCTTGGGTTTCGCATCGGCAGCAAGCGCTTTCTGATACCAAGAGATTTGCTCAACATGGACTCGGCTTCTGCAGTCCTGTCCAATCGCATCAATAGCAAGCCGAAGTTACAGTAGCTACTTGCCAGGTCCAGTTCGTTTTGGGGTTGGATACTTTGACGGATATCCAGAGCACGTGAAAAGTGGTCTTTGCCTTCTTCCAGTTTCCCCGCGTCAAAATCCGTACAACCTAATTCGTCAAGAATTTCAGCCGTTTCTAAGCTCTTCTCACCAAACAATTGCAAGCGCAATTCAAGCGCCGGCTTTAAGGCACTGTACGCCGCTTCATATTGACCCTCGGCTCGCCTGACTTTACCGAGAAGTAAGAGGGAAAGAGCCTGCTCTTTTTTGCGGTGCAGGTGGTAAGCAATCTCGCAAGCCTCCGTAAGATCCTTACCGGCTTCGACATAGTTACCGGCTTCGAACGAAGCGGCTCCAGTCTGGATCCAATTCTCAAGTTTATTGGCGTCTAGCGACTGTGATTGAGAGTTATCCATGAGTCGGCTCCACAAGTACCAAGAGCGGCATCATCTCTAAACAATTTTCCTAGGCAGTATCTCTTTTACGCTGTGGACAGACTTCTTGAACCATATCCTGGATGCTCTTAAGCATGGCGCCCAGACCCAACCTTTCCGTAGCACTCACCACAACAGGATTGGGCACCTGCGAGACAAGCCAGAGAATATCTTCCTTCCTGACCAGGTCAGCCTTATTGAGCACCGTGATAATTGGTTTATCAACAGCCCCAAGTTCACTGAGCACATCGTAGACACTGCTTATTTGTTCGATCACGTTCGGGTGCGACGAATCAACCACATGCAAGAGAACATCAGCAACGAATACTTCTTCCAGCGTTGCTTTAAACGCAGCAATCAATGAAGTCGGCAACTTCTTGATAAATCCGACGGTATCACACAACAGCACAGAACTATGATCCGGCAATGTCGTTCTTCGTGTAGTCGGATCCAAAGTTGCGAACAACTTGTTCTCAACGAAGACGTGCGACTTGGTGACGGCATTCAAAAGGGTTGACTTGCCTGAGTTGGTATACCCAGTAAGTGCAATGACCGGAATATTCTCGTCGATGCGCCGCCGCCTCTGTGTGTCCCGATTGCTCTTGATCCGCCGCGTCTCCTTTTCCAAGGTATTGATGCGCTCACGGATGCGCCGACGATCGATCTCCAGCTTGGTTTCACCGGGTCCCCTGGTTCCTATGCCACCACCTAGACGGCTCAACCGGTCTCCCTTGCCGACCAAGCGGGGATATAGGTATTGCAATTGAGCCAGCTCTACTTGCAACTTACCTTCGCGAGTTTGGGCCCGCTGAGCAAAAATGTCCAGAATCAACTCGGTACGATCAAGAACTTTTACACCAAGAACTCCTTCAAGAGATGTGTGCTGTAAGGCGGTCAACTCTTGGTCGAACACGACCAGGTTGGCCCCCATCTCCTGCGCTGCCAGAGCTAGCTCCTGCACTTTGCCGGAACCGAGGAAGAATCGCGGATCTGGCTGCGAACGGGCTTGCGTCAACCGACTACAAACGGTAGCACCAGCAGTGCGTGCCAAAAGGGCCAATTCATCAAGATCGTCTTCCACTTGCCAGGGATCTGTACCTTCGCTGATCAAATCAACCAGGATGGCTCGCTCTTCTCCATCCGCTACCGGCAGCCCTGGAACTCGGCTCTTAAACTCGTTTTCCAGCGACTGGATCAGTTCCTCAAAATCCTCTTCCTGGGCCATGCGGGCCGTGCAAGTCGGCAAAACTTTCCACAAGCGCCCTTCGCTATCCCGACCCGGCAATAAATGAACAATCTGGACAGAATCGGCCAGCCGGCTTTGCTCTCCGCGAGATTTACTGAAGTTGCCTCGTTCGTCAACGGCAATCTGAGCCAATAGATCGAGGCGGTTGCGAGCTAGACACTGCAGGTTCTCCTTGCTGATACTGAGGTCGGCGCCCGCCTTTTTACTGCTTGCGCCCTGGGCCAACTTGGTATGGATGATCCGATGTCCGCAAAGTCTTCCCGGCCCGACCCTCACCTGCCTGAGCTCGGGGACGTTGACCTGCCAAGGCTGGCCGAGAGTGACATTGACTATCTGTCCGCGCCTGTTAACCACCACAGACAGAGCTTGTCCGATATTTTGAGATATTTCGGCAACTGACTCAGCAAAGTCAATTGTGACAACTTTATCCGTGGGAATGCGCCGCTGTAGTAAACGGTTGAGCTGGTTTAGTTCTGATTTCTTTAGTCCTTTAGCCCTGGCGAGATCGATTTTGCCGTGCAATACCAGCTATCCTCCCGAAATCCCTACGCGCTACTCCTTGGTTACCTTCCATCATTCCCATTTGAGTCCCGTTCTAATGGGAATCATACATCCTCAATCGCCAGGCGTAGCGGCAATTTAATCTATACCCTGTCAAGCAGTTTTTCCCAGGGCAAGTTATGGATGAGGAAATTGCATAGTCGAATTTCGCAAAAACCGGTATTAAATAAAACGATCCTGACTATTTTGCAAGCGCACGGCAGATCTTTCATCTCGATAGTCCTGATCTCTTGGATATCAGGTGCTAAACCGCTTGAGAGCAATAACACTGCTATGATTGGTCAATAGCTACGCTCACCGTCAGGGTGGTGAACAAATCGCATCCTGCGTTACTGAGGTAATCGCTCTATGAACACCAATACGCCTGGTAATCGTCCGCCTGGTAGGAGCCACCACAAGAAGACGGATGCTTTTACCCGTGATCTTTG
>PSRH01000132.1 GCA_003175915.1 Candidatus Melainabacteria bacterium
GCGCTTTCAGATCTAACAGAAGAAAGGGGATTCCTCCTGACCAACTCCCTACAGGATTTCGATTTGCTGCTTGATCAAGCCCCGACCAACTAATGATATTGATCAAATCCACAGGTGATGGCTAATTAAAATCGCTAGGTTGGCCAGAATACAGACGTGGACCCAGCTTCCTCTTATAACTATTCTGAGCGTTATTGACCGTCTTCACGATTTGTTTACAAGTAGCGAATAACATCTCGTCGGAACATGAATTGCCTTAGCAGCCTGGGATCGAAGGAAGCCGTCGAGAATTAATTCATACCGGGAAAACCCTGAGGACAGACTATCCTTCAAACGCCAGTCGTTCCAATGAACAAGACGGTTTCATTAAGTGGGGCAGGGTTTAAATTTGTCTGGTTGGAGTGTTTAGTAGCCGGCAGTGGCAAGACGTGAGCGAATCGTGAAATGGAAGAATCCGTTAAAGGCGCCTCATATTATCATCAAACTGTGTAGGATAGTTGTGATCGAATCGGTTTGTCTAATTAAGAAGAGTGTTGAGTTACCTGAGGCATTAGCGGGTTGCTCGGCGCAGGCAGCCGTCGTGTACATCGTGAGGGAGCCATGGACTTAGTTCGGGGGATAGACCAAGAGCGAGCCAACGCTTTGGCTTATCAACACTTAAAACCGCGCGAGCGATTGCTCTGGGCCGGAAGGAAGCGGTTGCGCGGAGTTGAATTGGCCTTTCTAATTTTGCTTTTGCCCCCGCTGTTTCTCTTGGTCTGGCAGATAGTTGTTCAAGCTCGGCAAATTCCTTTGCTTGAGATGCTTGTCTATTTTGCTCCCGCTCTTCTGTTTTGCGTATTTGCTGCGCGGGCGAATAAGAGAGTGGTGATGGCCCTCACAGACAGGCGCATCATGATCATTTATCCGGAGAGGTCGATTCACTGGTTTCTCAATGAAGATTTAAAGGCCGTCTATCCGACGATAGATGCTGATGGAACGGGCGATGTCAAATTTCTGTTTAAGAGACCGGTACAAGCAGAAAATCGGGTAATTTCTAGCGACCGTCATCTGGTCCCCGGTATGGTTGCGGGTGTTACTCACACTGAGTTTAGTTTTGATGGGATCACGCACGCTTGGGTGCTGCAAGCGCTAACCTTGGGTCAGCTCCAAGCTAATGACGAAGTGCGCCCGAGAGCAAGCATGAGATAGAGTGCTCAATGATGACAATGCAGTTTCAGCGTTGTTAATCACAACCTGGATAGTAAGCCTGAAGAATCACAAGGTACAATTATCTTTGTGATGAAAGTTCTGGCGTTCCTACTGACCGGCATCCTCTGTCTTATCCCTATGGCCGTTGCTAAGGCTAATTCGAGCATTTGCTTGAAGGATGGAGAGCGAATCGTTTTCTTTGGGGATTCGCTCACTAAACGCGGGGAGTTGCCGCGAGGTTACATTACTCTGATAGAAGAGGTGCTCCAGCGTCATCATGGTCCGAAGAAAATAGCGACCATTGGTGCAGGTGTCGAAGGTAACCGAACGATCGACTTGCAAAGACGAGTCTACAAAGATGTTGTCAAAAAGCGACCGACTCTGGTTGTCATTTTTATCGGCATAAACGACGTTTGGTGGGGGGAACAATATCCGTACATGATGACACCACTGGACGAATTCAAAATGAGGATTGAGAATTTGGCAGCGGCAGTTGCCCACTGTGGTGCTAAGGTCGTGCTCTGCACACCACCTGTTATTGGTGAAAAGAAAAGAGGCACCAACCAGTTGGATGAAGAGCTTGATGAGGTGAGTAGCACGATAAAGAAGGTTGCTGAGCAGAATGACTATGTTGTTTGTGATCTGCGCCAGGGATTTGCCGATTATCTCGCCACGCATAACCCTGAAGATAGATGCAAAGGAATACTAACGGTCGATCGGGTTCATCTAACCGATGCTGGCAATGAGCTGGTCGCGAAGCTCATGCTCGAAACCCTTGGCGAAGGTCATGACGCAGAAGATAAGACTAAGCCTCTGTGACAGCAGCTACGCAGTAATTACAGAGTTCCGGGTGCGCTTTATCTTTGCCAACCCAAGTCGAATACTTCCAGCAGCGTACGCATTTTTCGCCCTCGGCCGGCAGCACGGTGAGCGAGATACCGTTCTCGCTCAATTCTGCCAGAGCGCTTGCACCGGCATGATGATTGTGATTCTCGTTTTGTTTTACTCTTGCTTGCGAGGTGATAAAAAAGGGAGCCAGTTCATCGCCAAGTCGACGGAGTTCGTCGCTGAGACGCTCGTCTTCAACGGTAAGAATTACTTGCGCTTCCAGGGGGCTCCTTATTTTTCCGGCAGCGCGTGCTTGCTCAAGAACTTTATTTACCGTCGAACGAACTCGAATGAGATCACGCCAGTACTCGGCGCGAGAGACGTCTAAATACTCTTTATGGGGTTGAGGAAAATCGGTGAGCAGAACACTATCTTCTGTTTTCCAGGACCGCTTGAGCGCCGCCGGTAAGTACTTCCAGATGTCTTCAGCAAGATGTGGCGCAACCGGTACGAGCAGTCGCACCAGGACGTGCAACAGTTGGGCGAAGACCGTTTGGATCGAGCGCCGGTTGATTGACTTTGGTGCTGCCGTATAGAGGGTGTCTTTAGCTATATCGAAATAGAAGCTGGATAGGTCTACGACACAGAAGTTTTGCAGCACTTGATAGTATTTGAAGAATTCATATCGATCGAAATCGGCAGTGACATCTTCAACCACTTCATTGAGACGATGGAGAATGAATTTGTCCAGATCCTTCAGTTGATCGAAAGGAACGATGTCATGTTCGGGATCGAAGTCATAGAGATTGCTCAGAAGATAACGTGCCGTATTGCGCAGTTTTCGGTAGACCTCAGCTAATTGAGCGAGCATCCCTTTTCCTATAGGAACGTCATCGGTGTAGTTCACTGAAGCTACCCAGAGACGCAGAACATCGGCCCCATATTGCTTGATCACATCCTGAGGATCGACGACGTTACCGACGGACTTGGACATTTTTCGTCCGTTTTCGTCGACTACAAATCCGTGTGTGAGGACAATCTTGTAGGGAGCCTGTCCTTTCGTGGCTACACTCGTCAATAGCGACGACTGAAACCACCCACGGTGCTGATCACTCCCCTCTAAATACATTTCGCAAGGAGTTCCTCTTAGCTCAGGCCTTTGGTCAATGACGCCGGCATAAGTAGTGCCGGAATCGAACCAGACATCCATAGTATCCATCTCTTTGGTGAACTCTTGCTTTCCGCATGACTCGCACTTAAAAGAGGAACCCAAAAAGTACTCTGCCTCTTTTTCCCACCAAGCATCGGATCCTTCTTTTTCAAACACGGATGCTACCCGTTCGATGCTCTCTGCCGAAACGAGGGGCTTTTGGCAGGATTTGCAATAAAAAATTGGTATAGGCACACCCCAGGAGCGTTGACGGCTAATGCACCAGTCAGATCGATTTTCCACCATACTGTAGATCCGATTGCGACCGGAGGCAGGCAACCATTCAACCGTGTCGATTGTCGAAAGAGCTTGCTTGCGAAAGCCTTCTACTGATGCGAACCACTGTTCTGTGGCTCGGAATATCAACGGCTTTTTGCATCGCCAACAGTGGGGGTAGCTGTGAGTGAATTTACTGTGCTTGACGAGAGCTCCCTTTTCTTTGAGTAATTCGACAATCGCTTCATTGGCTTTGTCGTAACGGGTGCCAGCGAACTGGAGGGACTCTTTAGTGAAGATGCCTTTGCCATCTACCGGTGAGAGAATCGGAAGCTTATAGCGCATGCCCACTTCAAAGTCTTCCGCTCCGTGCCCTGGCGCCGTGTGGACGCAGCCAGTGCCGGTTTCCGCTGTGACATGCTCGCCTAAGACCACGAGACTTTCGCGATCGATAAAAGGATGTCGCGCTTTGAGAAGCTCTAGCTTTTTCCCGAGCACGGTACCCAACACTTTGGTATCGGCAGCATTGATAGCGGCTTCGGCAAAGAATGCCTCTTTCAGTCGCTGCGCGACTATCCAAATCTCAATCGCTTTCACCTGAACGAAATCATAGTCGAATTCCGGATTGAGGGCGATCGCTAAGTTGGCCGGCAAGGTCCAGGGTGTCGTTGTCCAGATAACGAAATAGACCTTGGCTCCTTTAGGAACGAAAGCGGGCAGCTTGGACGCCGAATCTGAGTCCAGAGCAAACTTGACATAGACAGCATCGGAGACATGCTCAGCGTACTCAACTTCGGCCTCAGCAAGAGCCGTTTCACATGTCGGACACCACTGGATGGACTTCAGCCCTTTGTAGATATATCCGGCCTTAGCCATTTTGCCGAATACTCTTATTTGCGCGCTTTCAAACTCCTTGTGCAGAGTTGCGTAATAATGATCCCATTCACCCCAAACACCGAGGCGCTTAAAAGCTTCCGTTTGCCCTTGCAAATTAGTCAGGGCAAATTCACGCGAACGCTTTCGCACTTCCAGAGGTCCAAGCGCATGATGTCCGCCTTTGACTTCTTTCAGCACAGCATGCTCGATCGGCAGTCCGTGACAATCGTAGCCCGGCACATACGGCGAATAGTAACCGCGCATGGTCTTGTACTTTGTGATTATGTCCTTCAGTATTTTGTTGAGCGCGGTGCCAATATGGATCCTCGGAGAACTGGCGTAAGGCGGGCCGTCATGCAAGACAAACTTCTCTTTTGTCTTGCGCTTTTCCATACTGCGCTCGTAAATTTTGCCAGTTTCCCAGGCAGTCTGTATCTCAACTTCCCGAGTCGCACTATTGGCTTTCATCGGAAAGTCCGTTTGAGGAGAGTTGATGTTGTAGCTCTTTTCCGTCATTTCAATTCCTGGCCGATTTATTTATGAAACCTACTCAGATAAACGAAATGCCAACGCCTTAGCGCTGGCATCAATAATCTTGGGAAAGAAGTTTGCCAGCCTAAATTAGCTCTCCAATAATTATCGAAGCAATGTTCATAGGCAAAGCACGAACTCCAGGGAAAACTTCTACCTTACTATGAGGAAGGATATAGCTTAGGGAGGTAATAAGTCAATCTCACGCTCGGCCCGGTTAACTATTGTTATCTCCGCGCTGGTTTCCGATGCCTGACCTCGATGAATTCGATGTAGTAAACTTAAGACCGGCTGGCTATTTGTGACCGATGCCGGCAGCCGATCCACAGGTGTTTTTGCCAACGGACTTGTTTGAGGTAAGCAGTGAAGCTAGCTAAAGAAGTTGCTTTTGCCGCTGCTAGGAAAGCAGGGCAATTGTCGCTGGAACGCTTGGGCGATGTTCGCAAGATTGACTATAAAGGCGTCGCCAATATCGTTACTGATGTCGACCAAGCCTGCGAAAAGATCATTATCCAAATGATTCGGGAGGAATTCCCCGACGACGAAATTTTGGCGGAAGAAAGCGGCAAGTCCTCTGGAAAGCAATCTGACCGGCGCTGGCTTATCGACCCACTGGATGGCACGACGAACTACGCGCATGGCTATCCGTTCTTCGCTGTTTCGATTGCCTTGACAGAGAATGACAAGGGAGTATTGGGTGTGGTTTTCAATGCCGTCGCCAAGGAATTGTTCTGGGCGGAGTTGGGTCAAGGAGCCTGGCTCAACGATAAACCCATCTCCGTGTCTAAGACAGGTAGGCTAGCAGAAAGCCTGCTTGCCACAGGGTTTCCGCCCAATACGCCCGAAGCGCAAAGACTCAGCATGGAACAATTCAGGTCTGTGACGGCCGCCTCCCATGGCGTACGGCGGGACGGCTCCGCAGCACTTGACTTGTGCTTTGTAGCTTGCGGAAGGCTCGATGGCTTCTGGGAGAGAAAGCTGGCGCCCTGGGACATGGGGGCTGGCGCCCTTATTGTGGAAGAGGCCGGCGGCATCGTGACCGATCTGACTAACGGAACTTGGGACATTGCTCAAGGCAACATCATTGCTACAAACAGCATGATTCAAAACGAACTGGTTGCCGCTTTAAACGAAAAAGAATTGGCCAGGACTATTGCGCTAGCCGGCAGCTAACCCTTGAGTGGTGGCTGCACTTTATTAGAAAGTGAGGACTTTTGCCTTATAGGTCAGACTAAAGCCTTAGCCTTGGTTTTTTGCCTGTAGTGGCCGGATACGCTGTTGGCCTTTACCTTGATTACCTGGAAAAGCATTTTTGCCGAGTCGACCAAGACGTTTATCTTAGATCCTGTTACGTTGGTCCAATCAATTGCGATTTCGACAATTTTATAGTTTCGGCATTTAGCAATGTAGAGCACTTCTACGTCGAAGGCGTAACCATCGATGCGGGAGCAAGAAAAAATGTCCTGGGCTACCGGTCTTTTGAAGAGCTTGAAACCGCACTGTGTATCTTTAAGCCCGGGCAGCAATAACCACTGAACGATACTGTTGAACGTGTTACCCATGTAGGTTCGATAAGCTAGAGCTTTCACTACTCTTGTAGGATCTTCTTTGGCGCGGGAGGCAATTACTATGTCAGCTCCATTTTCCATGGCTTCTTTCAGACGCAATACTTCCTGGATGGGAGAACTACCGTCGGCGTCATTCATCAGTATCAAGTTACCGCTTGCGGCCAGCATACCGACTCGCACCGCATAACCCTTGCCTTTGTTAACCTCATAAGCGATTAACCGCACCCCTTCATGGTGTTTGGCAAATTCCGTTACTACTTGAGAAGTTGAATCTCGGCTGCCATCGTTCACTACGATGATCTCAAACGCCGGAAAGTTCTTGTTGAGAAAAGCGTGAACCGACTCCAGAGTAGGTAAAATCCTTGATTCTTCGTTGTAGGCTGGGATTACTACGGACAGATCAATCATAAATTGGAAAGGGAATTGTGAGGGCAATACGAAAAGAAGCGTCTTATTATACGATGCCGCCTGCCTGACAATCCGTGTCCATTAATGCAAAAAAATAACGGTTACGCCGTCGCCACCTTCTTGTGTTTGTCCCGAGCGAAAATCAACAGGATAATCAGT
>PSRH01000156.1 GCA_003175915.1 Candidatus Melainabacteria bacterium
TGGCCGGCGGTGTCTGCCGAGATGCAAGATAATTTGGCAGCCTTCGTTCAGAAGCAGTTCAGCACAGAGGCTCAGTCCGAGCAAAAGCAAGCTTAAAAGGCCCGAGAGAGGGATTGCTTCTTCCTCTCAGGTAAAGGGATGTCTGACGTCGTCTGGCCTATGGAGCGGCGATCTTTTTCTTAGAATCAGACTGGGCAGGTTTGCCTGAGATGGGTTGGCGGTCAGCTAAACTATCGAAGGCGCGGCGATGCTTTACCTGCGGGGATTATCTATGGAAGGGTCGAATACTCGTCTGATTTTGGAATACCTGGCGGTACCGGTAGGCAAGCAGGCAGGCGAGTCGGAGGTTAAGGCCATCGAACGGATCATTCTTGCGCATGCGGAAAAGGGCTTCGAACTTGTCGAGGCTTGCGGTGACGAAATCAGAATGCCCAACCTGATCTTTGCCAAGACCCTGACCAGCGGAAAAAAACCTGAGCTGAAAGTAGAAGAAATCGCCCATGTCAAAGGTAAGGGCGAAATAGACGAAATCAGAAGTCGCCTTCTGGAATTGAATGACCAGGGCTGGTTCCCGTTGTCTGTTCTTGACAGTCCCCTCACTCCTCCAATTGCTATCTATAAGAAGGTTGAGCGGGCCCCTGCTGTAGAGAGAATAGAAGTGGTTCCAATCGCGATCAGCCTTCTCGGGCAGAAGGCCAGAGCGATCAAAGATGAAATTTTGTCCCAAGAAATGAGGAATAATCTTCGGCCACGCACGGTCATGTCCAGTGGCCTGACCCCGGTTGTCATCTTTGTCTCCAGAGAAAAAAGGGCAATGGAGGAATATTTGGTTGAGCATGCCAAAGGAGGCATTTTTAGCAAAGCCTCGAAGCGGCTAACCGATCTGATCAGGGGACGCAGCCTGGAAGGTTGGCAGGTGTGCGGCGCCTTTGAAGATGAGACTCTCATGCCATGCCTAGTCTTCAGTCGCCACACGGATAAAGCTTCGACCGGTGCTTGAACATGTCCTATCCAGTGCAATGGTATCAGATGCGGTGCGCCACCGTGGCCACAATATTCTTCAGCTGGTTAGCCATATTGTTCAACATAGCGCCGCCGGCCCAGGCGTCAACTAAACAATCGCCGGGGAAATGCCATTACGATCTGGACAGAATAATATCCTGGTTTCCTGTCGATTGCGAAACCCTGGTTGTCTTTCGTTCGCCATTTCCGATCAAAGCGATCAACAGAAGCGAAGGTCTTCCGGAAGATTTCGCTGATACCTTTCGTTCCAGGGTAGTACGTTTACCCCTGCCGTTTGAAAAGAACCAGATCGTTCCCAAATCATTTTTGGACGGAAAGAAAATCTTGCTTGAGGTAGCGGCCAGCCGATTTCATTTGGCCGATCATAGGCTCGCGACGGAGAAGGCAAACTTAGAGAATGCCAGTGTCATGGTTTTTGGGGAAGAGGCGGTGGAGTCGCTCAAGGAGGCTATGAAGCTTGGTCGTCAATGTGCTTTAGAAACATACAAGGAGGCGGATCGTGAGGTCATTGTGCTGAGCGAGTATGAGAATCTGCTTGTTGATGCCTTCCCTGCTAATTTTTATTTTTGCTCGCCAGATGAAGGTCTGCTTGTCTGTGCCAGCAGTCGAGAAATGATGCATGAAATTCTCTTACGGATGGGCAGAGGTAAATCGGCAAATGGAAGAGGACATTTGCCGGCTGGCCGGATGTTGTCGGCAGAGTTGCCCGAGTGGACCTTGCTTGACAGGCAGGCTGATATCTGGGCCTTGCGTCATTACGACAAGAGAACAGCGGCCTCCGATCACACCTCGTCGGATTATTTACGTGCGCAAGACAAAAGCATCTATCGAGATGAAGCGCCGGGCGGCGTGGTCTTCACCTACTTGCAAGGGTCCATGCAGGTGAAGATCAGTCATCTATCTGGCGATGCCAAAGCTCAAGATTTGAGGCAGCAAGGCTGGCACTACATAGCTAACCTGCTGCCGCCCTTTAAAGAAAGCCAATCTGGTTCGCTACTCACCTTGACGTTCGATATGAAAGAAGCGATTGCCGGTCAACGTCGAGAGCTTGCCTTCAACATCTGGCACCTGCTCGGTTACGACACTTCTCTTTTGAATTGATTGCCTCGGCGATTTTACCGGCCCATGATTTGATCAAAAACCCCTCCTCGGTGATACTGTATTCTCAGTTGGCTTATGGCGAAGGTCCGGTCTTAAGCAAGGAAGAAATTTATGTCTTCGCGACCACCCGGTGAGATAGCGGCAAAGCATCAGTTCAAGTTCGTTTATGTTGTTTCCGCTATCGCTGCCCTTGCCGGACTGTTGTTTGGCTACGATACAGGGGTGATATCCGGCGCCCTGCTCTTCATCCGGCCCCAGTTCAATCTCGGGCCAGCGGAGGAAGGAATGGTCGTCAGCGGCGTTCTCTTTGGTGCTACCTTGAGCGCCATTTTGAGCGGACGGCTGACTGATGTATTCGGACGTAAGCGCTTGATTCTAGTGATTTCGATCATCTTTGCGATTGGTTCGATCATTTGCGCGCTGGCTAATTCGGTAACTGTTCTCGTGGCTGGCCGGGTGCTTCTCGGGCTGGCCATTGGTGTCGCTTCCTATACGGCACCCCTATATATAAGTGAGGTATCACCCCCGTCAATCAGGGGCGCGCTTGTTGGGCTGAACCAAACTGCTATTACTGTTGGCATCCTGGCTTCGTATATGGTGGACTATGCCTTTGCCGAACATGGACAGTGGCAGATGATGGTCGGTCTTGGAGCCGTGCCCGGTATCATCCTTGGTGTCGGTATGCTGTTCATGCCGGAAAGCCCGCGCTGGTTTGCTCTTATGGGCCGCGAACAAGAAGCAAGGGCGATGTTGTCCCTTATCAGGGAAGAAAATGAGATCGAAGGTGAATTGCTAGAGATCAAAAAGACGCTGAAAGAACAGAGGGGAGCCTGGGCTGATTTGCTTTCGAAGGCGATGCTTTTACCTTTAGCGATCGGAGTGGGGCTAGCTGTCTTTCAACAATTTACCGGGATAAATACGGTCATTTATTACGCACCGACCATATTCAAATTGGCGGGCTTTCAATCGAATTCAGTGTCGATCCTGGCTACAGCGGGTGTCGGCGTCGTCAATGTCATTATGACGATCATCGCTATTTCGCTTTTGGACCGGGTCGGACGCAGACCTCTCTTATTGATTGGCCTGGTTGGCATGCTCGTTAGCCTGCTGACTTTGTCTCTGGCGTTTGCTAATGCCGACGCCCTTCCCTACCTGAAATGGATTGGCGTCGGCAGCGTCATGTTCTATGTGGCTTCATTTGCCATCAGCCTGGGACCAGTGTTTTGGGTAATGATTTCCGAGATATATCCGCTTGATGTGCGCGGTTTGGCTATGAGTCTTGCTACCGCGGTGTGCTGGATAAGCAATTTAGTGGTCAGCTTTACTTTTCCAATACTGGTGAAGTACGCCGGACCGCCGGTAACTTTTGCTTCCTATGCAGTAGTAACTTTGCTGGCCATTGTCTTTTCCTACTGGATTGTGCCGGAAACCAAGGGACTGTCCCTTGAAGAGATCGAGCAGAGAAGTCGGGCGGGAATGTCCGTGACAACTAAAGCCAGTGATTAACCTCATCTAAGTCCGCATCACTCGTTTCAGAAATGTTTCTGTATCTGAGGCGTAGTTCGCCTGCCGGTTGATTGCGGAAATGCTTTGAGGATAGGCGATTGATCCGAATTTCCCCATTGCCTTGGCGGGGTTCGGTCCAGTGATTGTTAACGATTTCAAGGGAATATTGGAGTCAAGTCGTATAATACAGGGTTCGATATGACAAGATAAGGGTTGCAGATGATCTCCCGCAACAGCAGACCGCAGCGTCCGTCACAGCAAGTAAGTTCAGTAGAATTGCTCAACGACTTGCTTATGGCGTTGCGCGACGTCATGGATTCTGAAAAGACTCTGGCTGAGTTTAGCGGAGGCCGCGAGCCCGAAGGACCGGAGTTTGAAAAAGCGCGTACGCTCATCCATCGCGTCACCAAGCTGTACCACACTCTGGAAAAAAGAGGTGAAGACCTCTCTGAACCTCTCGAAGAATTGAGCACTCACAGTGGCATCGATATGAAAGAGCTGCTGCTCGATTGCCTTGAATTCCCTCGCGCTATTCCTTATGTGCGCGATCTCAAAGGGCTCAGGCGCATGTTTCTTTGCTTCTGCGGCAAACGGGAAGCAGTCGATCATGAGGGATTGGGCCTGTGCAATCATTGCTTGTACGCGGCCCTTGATTGCGTGAGGGACAGAAAGAAAACGAAAGGTTTCGTGCTCTATCGAACTTATTCGCCGGAAGTGCGCTGCCGCCATGCTGATTTCAATACGGTGCTGATCACACTTTACAAAGAAGGGCACTGGTTTCCAGCCTGGTGCGAAATGTGTCTTGTCCACGAGAAACAACGGATTTTAAACAAGCAGGCGTTCGATAACGCAGATGCTAGCTAATTTGTAATCGAGAGGAATGATTTTTCATGGCTGATCAGCCCGTAACCATCACAGTACGATTGCGAGCCAAGCATGACATGATTGAGCGCCTGCGCGAGGCTGGAAGCAGTCTGATCGCGCCAACCCGTAAGGAAGAGGGTTGTCTAACCTACCTTTTTCATGAGGACACGAAAGATCAGGGTCTGTTTTTGTTCTTTGAAATCTGGCGCAGCCAGGAAGCGCTGGAAAGGCACCTGGAGATGCCCTACCTTAAATCCTTCAGGAAGGTATTAGATGAAACGCTGGCCGAGCCGGCGGAGATAATCTTCTGGCAGCCACAGGAAGCTTTAATCTCGGTAGATTAGTTCGTTCACAAAAGTTCCACTGATTTGGCGCTATGCTCAATGTTGGGGCTAGATCGGCGATCTTATCCGCGAGCTGCCAACAAATGCCAAAAGTCTTAATAGCAAGTTCCCTGTCTGTCATGGTTTTGCTTGGCCAGTCCTGGCTGGTACCATGCTTTTCTCTCAGTCGGCAAGCGCCCACGACCGCCACCGAGGAATTTGAAAAGGGTCGTCAGGCTTATGACCAGAGGGATTATCCTGAGGCCGTCAAGCACTTTTACGCAGCCAGTCCCAGTATGGATAGTGATCCAAACCTGCACTATTACCTGGCTAACGCCTTAAGTTTTGCCGGCCATGATCAAGAGTCAAGAAAGGAATATCTGAAATGCATCGAAGTGGCGCCAGCTTCAAACACAGCAGCCTTGGCGCGCGTGGCATTGTTCGGACAGAGTTCGCCCCCTCTAGATTTCCATTCAAACTGGAATCCGGCACGGCGGCGCAGCACTTTTTCTCAAAGCCAGTCTTCCTTTGGGTCGCTCTTTGGTTCCCAGTACCCGATTGGGGCAATCCATTCACCAAGAAGGTATTCTGGCAGTTATTCTAACCCTCAGGTTTACACTTACCAGCCATATACTGCACCCTCTCCATCCCCAGTTACGTCGAATAACCCGGACGGTCAGTCGGTGCGCCAGTTTATCCGCGACTTGAATGATCAGCTGTCCGATCGGAAGCGGCTGGCTATGAGCGAGTCCCTCTATAGCCCCTATTACAGAACCATGGAATTGGGGTCATTTACGCCATTCTATAACGCAAGAGGGCACTTCCATCGGGGCTGGGGAGATCCCTACTCCCGACCAACGTACTCTCGCTACCTTGGCTCCAGAGCTCAGTTCGGCTATACGGACGAACAGCGATCGCTGGCATTTGAGCAAGCCGCCGCCGGCCTCGAGAGTCAATTGCTAAACAACACGGGCGGGGTGAGGTTCAACCCGAGAGGATCGAATCTCTACGTACGCTACTATGGTTCGGGCATCGTGCCTGTCTGGCAACCGGAGCCGATTGTTGAACTACTAGCCAAGCAGGAAAAGCTGGTGATCGATGAGCCGGCTTCTCAGCGGCAGGCGGGGAAAGGCAGTGCAGCAGGAGCCAAAAATGCCGCTCAAGTATCGCCTTGAGAAAATTGTCTTAGTGCTTTTGCTAGTGCTTCTGTCGATTCCGGTAACCTCGGCTAAAGACGGGCAACAGGGCTCGCATGTGGAGAGCGTACCGTTTGAAGTTTCCCATCCGGAGCCGATACCGGCCCAGTTGGTCAAAACAGGTACGGGAGCCGAGCTGAAGGGAAGGGTGCAACGAGACGAAGAAGCTGTCTTCGCCGCTCTCAACGCCGGCATGGGCATTGTTGTGAAGAAAGAGGGAAAGGACTTATTGCCTGCCCGTATCACCACTGTCTATGCTGGTAGTCCGATGGCCAGGCGAGGTGTAGCCGTTGGTGATCGACTTATCGGAGAAGTGGCAGACAAAGGTCTATACACGATTACCGTAGACCACAACGGTCAAGGTATGCGCTTTTCGATCCAGACCTCTGAGATTGAGGCGTACAGCCAGGCAGCCAAGGAAAAACTGGCTGCGGCATTGAATGCCAGTGCCGCTAATCCGCAGCCTCTCAAGAGCGGCGCCAATCAAGCGGCCCTGCCCGCTTTGGTCAATGGCAAAAAGCATTTTTCATCGCTCAAAGACGTCTTTGAGAATCATGATCTGGTCATGATCATCGATCGCTCCGGAAGCATGACGGCTAGAGATTGTCCGGGGCGCCTTTCTCGATGGGATTGGTGCTGCAGTCAGGCTAGAGATCTGGCGGATGCGGCAGCCCAAGCTGCCAGTACGATTACCACAGTATTCTTCAATCACGAATATTATCGATTCGATCGCGTGCGCCCCCAGGACATTCCCGTGCTTTTCAGCCAATATCAACCATCAGGTGGCACGATCCTGGGCCAGCCGCTTTCCGAACAATTTGATGATTATTTTCGCGTGCGGGCGAAACCGCTGATTATCGCCATAGTCACAGATGGAATGCCGAATGATCCTTTCGCCGTAGCTGAGGCCCTTGATGAAGCAACCTGCCGGTTGAGATATGCCGGTGAAGTGACTGTCACTTTTCTTTTGATCAGCGATCAAGTCGATGAGGAAAGTCTGAGAACTAAGTTGCAAGAGCGCATGGGCGGCTCGGTAAAAAACGGCGGCATGGTGGATGTCATTCCTTTCGATACGCTTGTCACTAAGGGCGTTAAGCAGGCATTTTTCGAAGAATTACGCGATGTTCGTCTCGCTACCGATCGCACCAAGCCAAGTAAAGCCGGACAGTTTCAGGCATTTACCCCTGGCAAGCCTCAACTTTCGCCCAACTATCCCTCAATGCAACCGGGGAACTCCAGTTACAGTGCGGATCCTGTGCGAGCCGGCTTGCATTCGGCAGTTCAAGAAAGAAGCGATCTCGAAAGAGCGTTGCTGAACAAATACCACTGACGGTATCAGCCCCTAAGGTCCAAGCATCTTCTCGGGGCGGACAATTTTGTCGAATTGTTCGGCGCTAAGATAGCCGAGTTCAAGACAAGCTTGCTTGAGCGTTTTGTCTTCAGCATGGGCTTTTTCAGCAATTTTTGCTGCTTTGTCGTAGCCTATATGGGGAGTGAGAGCAGTGACGAGCATGAGTGAGTTATCGAGAAACAACTTTATCTGTTGATGATTTGGTTCAATCCCCTTGATCAAATAATCGGTGAAAGTAGAACAGCAATCCGACAGGAGGCGAATCGAATGAAGCAGATTGTAAATCATCACCGGTTTGAAGACGTTCAGCTCGAAATTTCCTTGCGTGCCAGCAAAGCCGATTGCCGCATCATTACCAAGCACCTGTACACATACCATCGTCATCGCTTCGCACTGGGTGGGATTCACCTTGCCTGGCATAATTGACGAGCCGGGTTCATTTTCTGGTAGCTTCAACTCTGCCAATCCGCAGCGAGGGCCGGAACCGAGCCAGCGAAGGTCGTTGGCGATTTTCATCAAAGAACAGGCGAGCGTTTTTATTGCTCCGCTGGCAGCAACTACGGCATCATGAGCGGCCATGACGGCAAATTTATTGGGTGCGCTCACGAAAGGAAGCTTGGTTTCGCTGGCGATCTCAGCCGCCACCTTCTCGGCAAATTGAGGATGGGTATTTAACCCGGTGCCAACCGCGGTTCCTCCGATAGCTAACTTGTAGAGATCGGGTAGGATCATCTTCAATCGTTCCAAGTCTTCATCCAGCTGGGCGACATAGCCGGAGAATTCTTGGCCGAGAGTGAGTGGCACAGCGTCCATCAAATGGGTGCGGCCGATCTTGACTATGTCCTTGAATTCCTTTTCCTTGGCGGCCAGGGCGCTGCGTAGCTTTTTCACCATCGGAATCAGCTTTGCGTTTATTTGTTCGGCTGCCGCTATGTGCATGGCAGCAGGAAACGTATCGTTGGAAGACTGCGATCTGTTCACATGATCATTTGGGTGAATCGGATCTTTACTGCCGAGCTGTCCGCCAGCAATTTCAATGGCCCGATTCGAGATCACTTCGTTGACGTTCATATTGGTCTGGGTGCCACTGCCAGTTTGCCAGATTCGTAAAGGAAATTCGCCGTCAAGCTTGCCACTGATGATTTCGTCGGCGGCTTGAACGATCAGTTTTACCTTGTCCGTCGGCAGCAATTTAAGTTTCTCATTAACAATTGCTGCAGACTTTTTCAGGATGGCGAACGCCCGAATCAACTCCTTCGGCATTAAGTCCTCGCCAATGGCGAAGTGGTGGAGCGAGCGCTGTGTCTGAGCTCCCCAATAATGGTTAGAGGGGACTTCGATTGCCCCCATGCTATCCGTTTCGGTTCTAAACTCTGGTTTATCCCGCGTCATCGTCTTGCTCATCAGATTCTCCGCTCGAATATATCTCAATTTCCGTACGTGGAACAGTGTCCGACTACTCTAAAATTGCTTAGGTATAATAGTCAACAGGTTCTAAGAGCCAGGGTCCATGACACGTTCACGCAATCATATTAGCTCCATCAGGCCCGCTTGTCTTGTTAGCTATGTCCTTGTTTTAACTGCTCTTGTCTTCCAGCAAGCTGGTTTTCCCGCCGTAGTCTGGGCAGACGTGGCCAAGGTCAAGGACGAGACTATAGAAGAGGGTGAAACCGAGAAGGAGCAAGTCGAGACCCGGGGCTGCATACCCTGTACTTCTTGGGTGTCACCGGATCTGGTGCCATGGGCTGCTGTGCTATGCATTCACGGCTTCACAATGGACAAAAACGCCTATAGCGATTTTGGTAAGCGTCTTTCTGCAGTGGGCATTCCCACATATGCGATCGATGTTCGAGGATTCGGTTCCTGGCAAAAGTCTAAGGAACACACGAAACTAAATTTCGCCCAAGCGATGGAAGATGTGCATGAGGCCATAAAGGCTGTTCATAAGGCGCATCCGCTCGTACCGCTGATTCTCGTAGGGGAGTCCATGGGAGGTGCTTTGGCGCTGCAAGCAGCCGCACAGGATCAGGCCTTGCTGGCGGGTCTCGTTTGCTCTGTGCCGGCAAAGGAGCGATACGGCGCCAGGAAAACAAATAGAAAGGTAGCATTTTCAGCACTAAAGGGTTTCAGCCGACCGACAGATGTAGGCACACGAATTATCCATCAAATTACAAAGAACGAGGATCTGCGTGAGGAACTTGAGTCGGATCCTGAGGCAAGATTGGAATACTCTCCGAAGGAGATGCTTCAGTTTGAAAGATTCATGAATAAATCAGACAAGCGGGCACCGGAAATCAAAAATATTCCAGTTTTGTTCTTGCAAGGCGGCAGCGATCATTTGGTGAAAGCAAGCGGCACCGCCAAGTCATTTGAAAAAATCAGCAGTGCCGATAAAAACTTTGTTCTGGTTGGTGAAAGCGAGCACCTCGTACTTGAAGCAGGTCAATGCACGGATCATACGATTGATGTTGTGACCAGTTGGATGTACGAGCACGCTCGTAAGAAACTTGCGGAAAACAATAAGTCCATCCTTGCCGACACCAATGCCAAGGCGGCTCAGGGACACCTTAGAGTCGCTCAAGGGTTGATCGATCTTGATGACCCGGAAGGGGCGCGCGAGCATCTTATGAAAGCAATTGAATTGGGACGCGGTACGACTCTGGCGATGATTGCCTCACAGCTAATGGCTGGACTGCCGAAGACTGCTGCTGAAACAGCTTACGAACAGCAAAACGCTAATTCGCAAGCTACTTTCGTAAGCCATTCCGAGGCGATGGCCAATGATAAACCAACGGTAATTTTCTTTGGAGCCAGGTGGATTGAACCATCCTTTGAACTGAATGCGGCTATGAAGAGGGCTTTGAAGATTTATGGGGACCACGTCAATTTCGTGCGTCTGGATGCAGATTTGCCGGAGAATGAACGTCTGATCAAAGCTTATGATGTGACTTTGATTCCAACGGTGCTGATCTTGAATTGGAAGAATGACGTGGTTTCAACCAAATACGGACCATTGAACGATCGAGTCTTGGCGGCTTTGATAGATCGAGGCCTTTTCGACAGCAGATTTGCTAGCAAGACCGAGGCTGGCGTTGTTCTGGGCTCTACGATCCAATCAGGTAAAGCAAAGCCATCGGTTGTGTTCTACGGCTCCTCGAAGCAAACATCATCTCAAAAGGTCTGGAGCATCCTTGATAAGTTATCCAAGCAGTATGCCGATCAGTTTGATCTGGTTAAGCTTGACTCTGACGATCCCAGAAACGCCGCCCGCATTCCCAAGAGCGAAAGCACTTCGCTGCCGGCGGTACTTTTCTTGAACTCAGCAAATGATCAGGTAGCCTTCAGTACTGGCGAAATTGATGAGGATCAATTACGCGCAAAGCTCTCCAGTCTGTTGTCGGGCAAGCACTTGCCTGAGGCGCCGC
>PSRH01000154.1 GCA_003175915.1 Candidatus Melainabacteria bacterium
CGGGGCGTTAGCGCAGTTGGTAGCGCGCTTCAATGGCATTGAAGAGGTCACGAGTTCGAATCTCGTACGCTCCAGTTTTTTGCAATGAGAATGTCGAAACCGCTCCCTATCGTTTTGCGGCATCTCGATATAAGGAAATAACTACCAATTTTGATCAAAAGGGCTTTGCCGCGATCAGACAGCCCTATTTGACCTTTCTCACAGCTTTCTCACGAGCTTGGTTGCAATTGTTTTATAAGAGCTGCTTAGAATTCAGCTAAGTTACGTTGTTGTACTACAACATAACAAATGCAATGTCTTGATCTGAGGGCAGGAGCCCGATCAGCATTCAGGCATTGCTCTCTGGTGCCTGATTTGAACTGAGTCAGAAGTGATGATGCCGAATCAAATAGGAGTTGCTGATCATGGGTCAAACCGAAAGAGACCTTAACAGGCCAAACCCAGCTGCAGATGGTGAAAGTGCCCTCATCGGACAGCTCCTGCCCAAGGCTGCCGGCCGCAGGCAAGATATTGGGAACGATTGGGAACGGACCTGCCTTCTTAGTCTGATGGCGCCATGTTTGGTGCCCATTCCCGAGAAAACTGAAACAGCCAATCCCGAAGATTGGAAAGTCAGCAATGAAGAGTTCAAAACAAACGTGACTAAGTGGGGTAGAGACGCAGGTTTGTTTGAAAGATGGCAAACCCGGTACCGTGTAGACCATGACAGGTACCCTAGCATGGAACAAGAGGCTAAATTCTTAAAGGCTGCGGAGTTAGTCAATTACCCCTATAACGAAGGGATGGTGAAGGGCTGGGTCCATGACGTCATGACCAATGGCCAACGGTACGCACGCGAGGACTTCTGGCAAAGGGATGCCAGTCGCCGTGCCGCGTTACACTTGTCCGAAACTTGCCGAATGCTCGCTGACATGGGCGATGAACGTGCCGAGAAGATGGTCAAGCCAATGGCAGTCGCCATGCAAACGACTAATGATCCGATCGCTCGCGATCACCTGGTGAGCGGGCTTGGTTATCTGGTCAATAGAGGCGTGATTTCGCAAGACCAGTACCAAAAAATGCTTGTAGACGCTATGCGAAGCGACTTAAAAAACACCTCTCCATATAAGGGCAAACTTGATTTTATCTTTGAGGATAGAGAAAAAACGCTCGTGGGAATGGCGCGCCTCTTAAATAGACATAGAACTCCTGAAGTCGAAAGACTATTCAACGAAATTGCCGCTGATGAGAAGTGCGTAGTCCCCGAACTTAGGGAAACGATTCAAGGGCTATTGAATCCTAAGCCCAATGGCACATAGGTCACCAGCGCGATTCAAAGCCTAGGCTAGCTGATTTCACAACTTTCTCACGAGCTTACTGCAAATGTGCCATAAGAGCACTTTAGAATTATCGTAAGTAATTCGCCAGCCTTGATCTTAGGGCAAGACCAGCCAGTATGCAGGTACCCAGTACGGTGCCTGATTTGAGCTGGCTCAGAGGCGATAATGCCGATCAAATGGGAGGCAATGATTATGGGTGAACCGGAAAGGGACCTCAGCAAGCCAAAACCGATTACAGACGGTGAAGCTGCCCTTATAGCACAGCTTTTTCCAAAGGGTCCCGGTGGCAAGCAAGAAACTGGCAATGATTGGGAAAGAGCCTGCCTTCTTAGTCTGATGATGCCATGTCTGGTGCCCGTACCGGAGAAAGTCGAAACACCCAAGCCTGAAGATTGGAAAGTTTGCAAAGAAGATCTTGATACAAACCGTTCCAAGTTCAGTAAAGAAGAGCAAGAGTTTCTGCGATGGCGCAGCCGATACTTTGTAAATCATGAAGAGTATCCGAGGCTTGAAGACGAAGCGAAATTCCTCAAGGTCGCAGAGTTAGCCAATTATCCCTATAACGAAGCGATGGTGAAGAATTGGGTCTATGAGGTCATGACAGATGGCAAACGGGAAGGACGCCATTACGTTGACCAAAAGAATGTTTGTCGAGAATCGGCATATCGCCTGGCCAATGCTTGCCAAACGCTCGCTGCCATGGGTGATGAACGCGCTGAGAAGATGGTTAAGCCAATGGAAGTGGCCATGCAGACAGCAACAGATCCGCTTGCTCGCAATTCCCTGGTGATCGGGCTTGTGCATTTGCTCGACGGGGGCGTAATTTCGAAAGACCAGTTCGTAAAAATGGTTGGAGGCGCTTTGCGAAGCGACCTAAAGAACACGCCCGCCAGCAAGGGCAAAGATGATTTCGACTTTAAGGACAGAGAGGCATCTCTATTGTTGATGGCGCTTTGCTTACACAACTATAAAACGCCTGAAGCCGTAAAGCTATTGAAAGAAATTGCCGCTGATGAGAAGTGTACCGTCCCCAAACTCAAGGAAACAGTACAAGACCTACTGAATCCCAAGCCGAATGGGCCATTGTTAGTGGCCTGGTCGCCTCCTCAGCTGACTCGACCTTAGGTATATCAAGAACAGGTAGACGACGAGTCCGGGTCTTTCCTTCGGCAAGTACTTTACTACCGAAAAGGAGGGCGCTTCATCGGTCTGAAGAAGTCACTAGCTTTGATCTTTTCCTGTCCAGTTTATTTCCTATCAAACATTTAGATGCCTGACCGGTCAGTTCGGGTAGTTTTCTTTCAGCTTCTTGGTTATTCTAAATCCACCTGCCGAGCCGCACTTAGCAATTCAATATTTAGGGACCGACATCGCTTTTTTTCGCATGAGCACATTCAATCTTAAAGGGAAACCAATTGCTGCCACAGTCTTAGGCGTTTTCGCCGTCATCCTGATTGGCCTGCAATTTTTCTCTAGCATGGCCGTCTGGATCCGCCAGATCTCTCTTAAAGTCGAGCACCCGACCGACAGCAGCTTCCCCGAATTTGAGCACCTGTTGAAAGCCGAGGTAAAGGACGGCAGAGTTGACTATCAAGACGCCAAAAACTCGCCGCTCTTAAGGGAGGCAGTGAACAAACTGGAGACGCTCAACCCAGATCACATCAAGGATCCAAAAGAAAGACTCTGTTTTTGGATAAACGCCTACAACTTGCTGGTGATCAAGTCAATCGCCGACCGATATCCTCTCAGATCGATTAAACAAATGGGCAACGACCTTCACTTGCACAAATTCCTCGTAGGAGGTACGGATTACTCGATCCAGGATATTTACTTGAAGGAACTTAGTCCTTTGTTGGAAAAGGAACCGACGGCCTGCTTTTTGATATGCGGTGGAGCCCTTGGCCACCCTGAGCTCCTTGACCATCCTTTGCAAGCTGGCTCGCTCGAAAATGAAGGTGACGAAGCAGCCAAACGCTTCATCCGTAAACCGGAAAACGTCACCTACAATATCAATGACAAAATGGTGATCCTATCGCCATGGTTCCTCTGGTTCGAACCGGCCTTTATCAAGAAGTACGGCTCTTCAGAGAACTTGATCGCCAGTTATCTCGATCCGGGAAGACGCGAGATCTTCAATAGAGTGGCGATCGCCAGGAGCTTTGGTGGGAAATTTGATTGGCGTATCAACAAACAGGAAAGCGTGAAACAGTAATGCGGAGCAATTGTCTCAGGCAACGATCTAACCTTCTTGTTCTGATGATTGCTTTGCTCATCGCTCCATCGGCTCTGGCCAGTCAATCTATTAAGGTGGTTTATCCCCGTCCAAAGAATGAAATTCCAGCTTCTTCCACTTTTATTGTGGGAGCGATCGAGCCAGGGCAAACACTGACTTGTAATAACGAGAAAGTCCGTGTAAACGAACAAGGGTTCTTCGCTCACGTAGTCAAACTGACGCCTGGCAAGAATCGCTTTCTGCTCAACCTTGGTAATGGCTTAGAGTTTAAGACAATAGAAATAAACAGAGAAACCCCCCTTCCACCCATAGGACCAAATGAAATCAAGCTCCGGCGGTTTGAACCGGCCCACGACTTGGGGGTAAAGCCGAACGACATGATCAATCTATCCGTTCATGCCACGCCTTTTTCGCAAGTTGTAGTGCAGTTGGGGACCCACCAGATTACTCTGCAAGAAGCGATCGCTAAGAAAAGGGTGGTGGCCCGAGGGCGCCGACGCACACAGATTGGAAAAAGTGCCCGCATCGCTTACGGACAAGATGTCGCATACGGTAAGGTTTTTCAGCGTTCGACTGGCGCGCCAAGCGATCTTTATACCGGCTTTTATCGAGTCACAGCCGACGACCACTGGCAGGGCATAAAACCGAGCGTCACCCTCTTACACAAGGACAAATCCACGTCTTTGGCGCCGCCCACTCGCATTTGGACAGTTTCCCAACCGGCCATCGCTCAAACGGCTCACCCCCAGACAGTAACCCGCTTAGGTCCTGGCTTAGCACGTACGACTCCCCTGGATGAAGGTGTCAGGCTTGAAGTTGATGGTTGGGTAGGTTCGCAAATACGCTGTCGTTATGGCGAATCGCTGCACGTCTGGATCGAGAAGAAAGATCTTGTCTTTGAGACGGAGCCGGTGGAGGGAGCCTCTCGATCATTCCAATCCGCACCGGCACCTCGTGCGGTTGCACGCACCGTCAACATCCTCGACGATGACTACGGCCAGTCCGTGCAAGTACCTCTGACCCAACGTCTTCCCTACCAGGTCGAACAGAGGCTGACACCGAATCTATTAATTCTAAAAATGTACGGGGTTACGGCCGACACTGATTGGGTCACCACCGAACTCAAATCAGGCGGAGACAAAGCCGATGGTAATCCTGTCGATCACGTCAGTTGGCGGCAGGCATCTGATGACCTCTATGAGTTGATCATTCATTTGCGCGGTCACCGCCAGTGGGGTTACAAGATTAACTACGATGGCACCACACTTTGCCTGGGCGTGAAAAAACAACCGCAACTAGCTTCGAAGGAACAGCCTTTAGCTGGCTTGAAGATCTGCCTTGACCCTGGTCATGGGGGTTCCGAAATTGGATCAACCGGCTGCTCCGGAATGCACGAATCCGAGCTCAATCTAGCAATAGCCGAGAGATTACAACCACTGTTAGTTGCCCAGGGAGCACTTGTGACGATGACCAGAACGAATGACAGCCTTCATTCACTGGAGGAAAGAGTGAGAGTAGCTAATGACCACCGGGTCGATCTATTGCTTTCCATTCATAACAACGGGCTGCCAGACGGGTCGGATCCCTGGAAGACACACGGCACGTCAACCTACTGGTATCATCCTCAATCAATAGAATTGGCGCGATGCTTGAGGGACAGCATGGTAGACACGCTCGGATTTCCGGATCTTGGTGCCCGCTATCAGAATTTGGCGCTGGCAAGACCTAGTGCCATGCCTGCGGTTCTCGCTGAGGTAGGCTTCATGGTCAATCCGGACGAATTCGCCAAGCTAATTGATCCGGCGTTTCAGGAAAAAATAGCGCACGCCCTTTGCGACGCAATCGTGAAGTATTTCCACACTGGCGAGTAAGAGAAACGCCCAGACGATAGCAAGTTTATCTGCCAAATTCTTGGTCACTTCATTCCTACATTTGAGATCGAATTCGCCCTTTTAATTAAACGTTCTGGACCGGCGAAGATGCTGACTGAAATTAGGAATCGCAATGGTCAGATTCTAGTCAAGACGAGCTAAAGTTGCCATGATATAATTATGAGCGTTGGTTTATTTACTTACTAGTTCAATTGGCGAAACGGGTTCATATTTAAATTGCACGGCCTTTCTGCGCCGTGTAGTCCGCCGCATCGCATAACAGCACAATATTCCGAACAGCTACTACTCAAAAAGGAGTGGTCACATGTCGCGTCAGGTATTTTCCCTCGTGCGCACGATAGTGGATCGTTTGCAGAGCACGACCCATTTGCAGCTAAGGCAGGCCATGGCTATTCCTTTAGCTTTAGTCATGTTGTTTGTCCAGGCCACACCTTATGCGGCGGCCCAGAGTTCGAGTGACCCGCGCTTAGACAGGCCGGTTATCGGCCAGGGGAATTTCACCTATTTGGGCTCGTTTAAACTTCCCCAGTCCGCCAATGGTTGGGACACTGCCTATTCCACCGGTGGTCTGGCTTACCGCTATGTCAACGGACAGCTGCGATTTTTCAGTACGAACCATGTCTATAGCGGCGGCTTGGTCTTTGAATTCGACTACCCAGGTATAAGCATGACCGATCCACCACAATCCCAAGTTGTTAATAACTGGGGTGACGTCTATACGGGTCGCAAGTGGGTCGGAAACGACGGCGGCGGATCCGGTTTGAGTGGTGGCGTGGCCACTTATGGACTTTATTATGACCAGCCCACTGGTCTGCTTTATTGGAATTACGGGCACTGGTACAACACGACTAATGGCGGCAATCCAAGCATCGGCTGCTCGACTCTCGACGACTCAACTGGTACAGCTACCGGTATTGGTGCCTGGAGTTTGAACGCTGCCCCGTCGGAGAAATTCACCCGTGGCGGAGTGACGCCAATACCGCAATGGTTCGCTGACAGTTACACAGGTGGAATGAGACTCGCTGCTGGCTTTGGCGGGTATTTTTCGATCATCTCTTCCCCTAACAGTTGCGGCCCCGCCCTGACGGCTTTTAATCCACCGGGAGGGGCAGCGGATCGCAGCGGTCTACCCAGCAAACAAATCCTGGGCTACGCCTGGGGCCCGCAAGATAGCACTCACGACCGCGGTCACCGTCCGCCCGACTATAACAGCTCCTACGATGGTGGTGCCTGGAACCCGACCGTGATCAACGGTGTCCTCACCGGTTTCGACACATGGAGTGACATTATTTATGGTGGCGGGACATGGATAGATTCCGCCAATGCCACTGGTCCACAAGGTGTGCTCTTTATAGAGAAGTTGGGGACAGGTAATGTTTACTATCAAACCTCTGATCGCCACACTTCAGGCGCAGAGTACGTCTGGAAAGTCTACAGCGAAAAAGATCTGGCAGCAGTGGCCACAGGTGCCAAGCAACCATATCAAATTCAGCCAATCAATATGTGGCTTGACGATGGCACCCTGCCATGCGACGGCGCTTATTCAGGGGACGGATACAGGATGGTCGGCGGGGTGGTCTATAACCCTACGGATACAAATCTATATATTTCTGTCGTAGGAGTGGACTCTAACGGATTTGAAGCCTGGGGAAGAGTCTACGTGTATAAAGTCAATGGCACCACGTCAGGCGGCGGAGGTGGCGGAGGTGGCGGTGGCGGCGGTGGTGGCGGCGGTGGCGGCGGTGGTTCTGGTGGCGGTACTGGCGGACACCACGGCGCCTTTCCTTTACCTGGGCACCAGCACGGAATTTGGCCTGGTAAACAGCATGGAATTTGGCCCGGTAGACAGCATGGAATTTGGCCAGGTAAACAGCACAACCCCCTTGTACCTGGACATCAGCATGACGTCATCATAGGGCCAGGACACTAAGTGCCATATGAAACCGAAACTTCAAGTCAGACGACGAATAAGATTTTTTAGACCCGGCAATCTCCGCAACCAAGCCAAGGGCGATTGTGCTCGGATCACCCCCATTCGATCCGAGCACGGCGCCATTCTTGCTCTGTGGATGCTCCTGGCGGTCGCCCTTCTCTTCGCTTGTGTGTTCTTCAGCGGTCAGATCGCCCCTCTGTTCATGTTGCACTCCAGACATCAGCAAGCAATCGAAGCGGCATCGCTTAAAGCGGCTTCCGATCTGTCTCGCGTTGTCGTCAACGATCCTTACTGGGGCTATGTCTCCCTCTCTGATTATCCAGCCACGGGTGCTGCCACCATGGCCGGTGACGGACAACCTCTTCCTGTGCACAGCATTAATACTATCCTGGCAGCGACAAGGCTTGATTACTTGATTGCACAGGAGCTTGGTAACGCAACCTTGGAAGAACTGTCCCTCGAGGATTTGCGAAACGCCAAGGAAGCGGAGAAGCGCCTGGCACGTGTCCTGGAGCGTTCCATCAAGGAAAACAATAGTGATGCGCGCGACATCAACGGGGCCTCCGTGAATACTACGAAAGACGCGTGGGAGACTTATATAGGTTGCCTGGGTGCCTTACCAAAAGCGAACGAGAATCAATTCAAACTAACCCTGGGTAAGCTTAACGATACGGCAGCTACTACTATCCGTCTGCCATTTTTGTCTGACGCAGGAAAGCGAAGCAAGTATTTTCCCAAAGATATCCAAGTGAACGGCTGTTATAGGGCCGATGTCGAAGTCCCCGTGGGACCGGAACGCTTATCGTTCCTTGCTGTGGCAGGGCAACCTTCTCTGGTAAACAGCAACAAATTTGTTCCAGCCCAGGAAAAAGATGCCGAGTTAAGCTCAATTGTTCGAATTGAGGCAGCCTGCGAGCTTCGCAACTTATGGGAAAAAACGCCACAGGTTGTATGCGGTTCAGCCTGCGCCGAGGCCTGTACCCTAGGGACCACTCCGGCTCCCTCTGTACTGCTTGTTTCCTTCCCTGGCGGTAGACCTTCTTCCCTGACCAGCATTGGCGATCTGCTCAACGATCACGGTCTCAGTTCGACGATGATGAATAGTTACATCCCCAGGGGAAACGACTACCCGCAAGACGCCGGTTGCAGTCTCGAGGTGATCACCAGACCGGTGTCCGCTTCCTCGGCTATCGCTTATTGCTTCCACGACTGGCTGAGGAGCAATTACTCGCTACCCCGAATTGATTCGGTCATTTCCGCCTTAACTGAAAACTTAAATGGCATCGGTCAATCCTTTAATTCAAGCTTTGTGCTTGCCGTAAAGGCCGATGGCTCAGTGGTCGTTTCGCCGCTACATAACCGGCCATTCCAGGGCTTCTCCGTAGAAGAAAATCAGTTCTACTCGGTAGCCAGCGAACCGGTGCTTCTCGGCGATCGAGATTCAATAATCATGTGCCGTGATCAGGTTCGTTCCCTGGGAACTGCCAGCGGTGGTAAACACGCCGGGCAACCCCTGCCCGGAGATCCGATCAACTGGGACGAACTTGGCTACTATGTCGATAACTCGTTCAGTGATACTGTTTCGACCAGGAAGCCCGACGGTATCACGATCGCCGGAAGAAGAAGACCGAACGGCGGAATCATTCTTGCCGATGCTCAGCTTAAACGCCGGGATGGCAGAACACTGGAATATCCCGTGCGCACTTCCACCTACTCAACTGGATTGGCGGCGGAGATTAGCGTCTCACCACTGAGCGTCGTCCATTTTTGGAGCTCAAATCCTGGGCGGTAGCGGCCCTAGCGGATCAAGCTTGAAAGTCTTCTCTAGTTCTTCCCGGTAAGCCAGGTTGGTGAGCGCCTCGGGTGAGAACAGCTCATCTTCCCAGTAACTTGCCTCCCTTCCGCGCAACTCCTCAATACGCTTAGCCAAATTCGCAGGCAAGTGTTCGTCGTACATTCTATTTCCTGTTCTAGATATTGAGCTGATACGGAGCTGTGTTCCCATTCACCAGGAGATATTCGATTCTTTCATCGCCTCAATATAAATCGGCTATACAAGGCTGTTTTTAGCGGTTTTTCCAGGGAGGTCAACAATGCCAGTTTAGTGTAAGCATAAGAAAGAACAAGACTTGACTTCCAGCTTTTCGCTCGTATTTCCTTAATGAAAAATAGAGGCGTGATCTATAAAAGATGGCCGAAGACAATCCATAATTTTGCTCTAGAACAGCCTGCTGGCAATACTTGACAATTAACCAAGATCTCCGGAAACTCTCACAACAGGCTGATGCCACAGTGCTACCATGTAAGAAAAGTCCTAAAGAGACACCGCCCCTATGAATCTTAAACTCCGCCTTGAACGCTTATGTGACACTCGAGCTTGGGTTCGGCTGCATTTCTCTGACGGTACGACCCTGACCGGCAGAGTGCTAAGGTTGGGGCATGATTATCTCGAAATGGAATCCTACGGCGATTTCGACAAACCAACCGGGCGAGATTATTCCAAGCACCTGGTGCCGCTTAGCCTGGTGAAGTTGATTACCATTGAATCCTCAGCCTTTGCTGAAGCGGAAAGACAACGTCTTAATTTCATGTCTCAGGCAGAGTCAGGGCAAGAATCCTATCCCGAAATCGAAAAGTAAGGCCGCCTCATTTTCCAGACTTTTCAGCCTTCTGACTGTTTTTGCCTTCCGCCTGGTTTAAGTGTTTCCGCTTTCTAGATTCACTCCAACCTTCCTTGTGAACCTGCTGGGCTCTCGCTACAGCCAATGCTCCGGGAGGCACGTTTTTTGTGATCACTGTTCCGGCTGCTACAAAGCAACCATCGCCCAGAGAAACCGGTGCCACTATAACCGAATTGCTACCAGTGGAGGCGCGGTCACCAATACTGGTGCGCGATTTCAGCTTGGTTATGTGATCGTAGTTGGCCACAATTGTGCCGGCCCCGATATTAGCGTCATTACCGACAGTGGTATCACCCAGGTAACTCAGATGCGATGCCTTAGCACCGAGTCCGAGAAAGCTCTGCTTAACCTCGACAAAATTGCCAATTCTCACTTCATCGGAAAGAACTGTGCCGGCCCTCAGGTTGGCGAACGGCCCCACCCGACAATTATCCCCCACCCGGCAATCCTCGATGTGAGAATGAAGAATGTGTGTCCCCGATCCGACATCCACCGTGCCTTTAATGGTGGTGCCCGGCCCGACCAGGCAGGAACGACCGATGGTGATATCACCAATAATCCAGCAATTGGGAAGGATCAATGTGTCCTGTCCGATCTTCACTTCCGGAGAGATCCAGGTTGAATCAGGATCAACGATTGTCACCCCGGATTCAAGGGCGAGCTGATTGAGAGTTCTCCGATTAAGAATCTTCGCAGCCTCCGCCAGATCGACTCGGGAGTTTATTCCCGCCAACTCCTGCCAGTCTTCCGATGCATAGCTTGCCAGCTTCACGTTTTGAGCGACCGCCCAGGCAACCAGGTCGGTTAAGTAATATTCGCCCTGTTCGTTTTTGTTGCTTAGGCCGTGCAACCCAGTCAGCACCTGGGGAAAGCGCAAACAGTACATACCTGGGTTGATCTCTTTGATTTGCTTCTGATCTGGGCTAGCGTCCTTGTTCTCAACGATGCCTGTGATCGCCCCCTTGCTAGATCTAAGGATTCTCCCGTAACCCTTCGCTTCGGGCACGATTGTGGTAATCAGCGAGACATCTGCCTTCTCACTGACATGTTCGTCGACCAACCCCTCCAACGTCTTAGCCGTCAACAACGGAGTATCACCATAAACGACCAGGATGTTGCCCTCAAAGTCGGCGAGTGCTTGTTCGACCTGCAAGACAGCATGCCCGGTGCCCAACTGTTGTTCCTGTACATGAATGGACAAAGGCGTTTTCCAGGAACAGGCGCTTAGATAGGTACGAACTTCTTGAGCGCCGTGGCCGATCACAACGTGGATATGCTCAAGGTCTAACCCGTCGAGGGTGTCGATCACCCGCCAGAGGATGGCTTGCCCGAGGATGTCGTGCAAGACTTTCGGCTTTTCGGAGCGCATTCGCTTGCCCTCGCCAGCCGCCAGAACAATCGCTCGGGTAGGCGCTTGCCTTGTTGCCATGGAAAACCCCC